>NZ_BAAAHE010000010.1:52399-135262 GCF_039525035.1 Sporichthya brevicatena | reverse complement strand
CCGGGATCCTGTTGGCCTCAACCCTGATCTGGATCAAGACCGACTTGATCAACACGCCCTAGTCCCGGGCCGGCCCTTCGGTCTCGCCCGTCGGGCCGGCGCCCTCGGCGTCGTCGGCGAGGTCGTCGACGTCCGCGGCCGCGACGACCTCGATCGGGGTCCCGGCCGGACCGTCCGCCGGCTCGGCCTCCCCGGTCGACTCCGGTTCCGGCGTCGGCTTCGGCGCCGGCTCCGGCGTCGGCATCGCCTCCGCCGTCGACTCGGGCGCGGCCGGCGGCCGCGAGTCCGGCTTCTTCTGGGTCGGGATCCGCGGGGCGGGGACCATCGTCCGGCCGGCGACGTTCGCGAGCGGCTGCCGGTAGCGCTCCCAGCCGATGCGGCCGGCGGCGAGGACGACGGCTGCGGCGGCGAGCTGCGCGGCGAGCAGCGGGGCGACGACCAGGCCGTTCGGGCCGAACGCGTCCAGGCGACCCCCGGCGCCCCCGCCGGAGAAGCCGGCCAGCAGACCGGCGCCCAGACCGAGGGCGGCGCCGGCCACCGCGGCGGTGGCGAGCTCCTCGCGCCAGCCGCGACGCTTGCCGCCGGCCGGGCGGGCGAACCACCCGACGACGCCACCGGCGCCGACCGGGATCGCCACGAGCAGCCAGGCGTACCCCGGCAGCGGCCCCGCACCGGGCAGCGCCGCGAGCAGCGGGAGGGCGGGCAGGGCGTCGCCGTGCATCTCGCCGGTCAGGCTGAGCCCACCGTCCGCGCCGAGCGCGATCCCGGGGCCGGCGGCCAGCGAGACCACCCACAGCACGGCGTTCGGGAGCAGGGCCAGGCAGAGCAGCACGATGCCGACGCCGCCGTTGACCCCGCCGCCGACCAGGCCGAGCAGGTCGGAGAACTCACCGGCGTGGAGGGCCAGCGAGATCAGCAGCGCCGCGGCCCCGCCCGCGGCGAGGGCCAGCGCGCCGAAGCCCGCGGCCCGGGCGCCGGTGCGCACCCGGTCGCCGACGCGCGCGACCGCGAAGGCCCACGGCCAGGTCTGGGGCACGACGCCGGCGATTCCGCACGGGACGCCGAGGATCAGCGCCGCCCGAAGGGCGTCGAAGAGGTCGACACCGGCGCCGGCGCGGGCGCTCACCCAGGCCGCAACCCCGGCCGCGGCGGCGTGCCCGACCAGAACCCCGGTGCCGACGACGGCCGCGGGGCCGAGTTCGTGGGCGGCGGTCGTGCGGGCGGCCCAACCGGCGAGGCGGACGGTCAGCACGACGACGAGCGCCGTGATCGCCAGCGGCGGCAGGACGAGTTCGTAGGTGCCGCTCTCGATGGGGGCACGCTGGCCCATCAGGTACAGCGTGGCGGCCCCGCGGAACGGCGCGGCGCTGACGCCGTCGGAGACGATCGGCCCCGCGGCCCAGAGCAGGACGGTGACCGCGGAGAGCAACGCCGTCGCGACCGCGGCGCCGAGAAGGGCCGCCCCGGCTCCCGCGGCGAGCAGCCAGCGTGGGCCCGGGGTCTCCCGAGCGGGTCCGGGGCGGGTGGTGCGAAGCCGCGGCCCGGCGTCGAGACTGACCATTCGTCCACTCTGACCGCCGCGGATGTGAAGATCACGCACCGACACCACGTGTTCCGCACGACGCGCTCGGTGACCGCCGCACGGGCGCAGCGGATCGGACATCCGTGACCTTGAGGGACGTTCCGACGATCGCCCTTCACCGCCTGTCACCGGTGCCTTCAATGGAGGCGTGGACCATGTCATCGATGCCACGTCCTCCGCGCTGAGCGCCCCGGCCCGCCCGCCGGTGGCCAGCTTCGTCGTCGAGGAGGACGTCGACCGCGAGCCCTCGCTCGTCGAGCGCCTGCTCGGCGCCCCGGGCTGGACCTTTCACGCGATCTGCGGCGTCGGCGCGCTCAGCATGCTCTGGGCCGCCAGTTCCCCGACCGGCCTCGACCTCACCGGTGACCCGTTCGCCTGGGTGGGCCTCGCCTGCCTGGTGGCGTTCCTGGCCCGGTTCGTGGCCGCGGCCTCGCGCCGCACTCTGACCACCGCGTTCCTCGGCGTGCCGCTGATGGTCGCGGCCGTCGCCGGCCTCGAGTACGAGGAGCTCCCCCAGGAGCTGCGGTGGATGCAGGCCGAGGGCGGCTTCGAGTCAACCCTGCGCGCCCTCCCCACCGCCAAGAAGTGGGACCAGACAGCCGCCGACGACATGACCCCGGGCCGCATCGGCTCCTACTGGGTCGACGGCGTCACCCGCGACAGCGCCGGCGCCGCCCAGTTCCACCTGGCGAGCCCGTTCGGCGGCACCGTCGGCGCCGCGTTCACCTACCTCGTCGACGGCCCGACCGACGAGGTCCGCGCCGCCAACCCCGGCGCGACCTTCGAGCACCTCAAGGGCAACTGGTACGTCGTCCGCCACGCGAACTGACCCGTCCTGATCCTGCGGGATGACGTCCCGCAGCCCCGCCTTGTCAGCCCGCCCACGGGCCGACACGCCCCCTCCCCGGGATGACGTCCCGCAGGCCGGGCCTGTCAGCCCACCCACGGGCCGACACCCACCCCCTGCGGGACGTCATCCCGCAGAACAGGCGGGGGACGAACGCGCGTGAGCCCCGGTTCCCGACGAGGGAACCGGGGCTCGGTGCGCTGCGGCTGACGGGCGCGGAGCGCGGCGTCAGAGCTTCGCGACGGCGTCAGAGCTTCGCGACGGCCTCGCGCATGAGGCGGGCGGTCTCGGACGGGGTCTTGCCGACCTTGACGCCGATGGCCTCGAGGGCCTCCTTCTTGGCCTGGGCGGTGCCGGAGGAACCGGAGACGATCGCGCCGGCGTGGCCCATGGTCTTGCCCTCGGGGGCGGTGAAGCCCGCGACGTAGGCGACGACCGGCTTGGTCACGTTGGCGGCGATGAAGTCCGCGGCACGCTCCTCGGCGTCGCCACCGATCTCACCGATCATGACGATGGCGTCGGTGTCGGGGTCGGCCTGGAACGCGGCGAGGCAGTCGATGTGCGTGGTGCCGATGACCGGGTCGCCACCGATGCCGACGCAGGTGGTGAAGCCGATGTCCCGGAGCTCGTACATCATCTGGTAGGTCAGCGTGCCGGACTTGGACACGAGACCGATGCGGCCGGCCTTGGTGATGTCGGCCGGGATGATGCCGGCGTTCGACTTCCCGGGCGAGATGATCCCCGGGCAGTTCGGGCCGATGATGCGCGACGCGGCGCCCTTGCTCTGGTTGTACGCGTGGAACGACGCGGTGTCGTGGACCGGCACACCCTCGGTGATGACGACGATCAGCGGGACACCCGCGTCGATCGCCTCGATGACGGCGCCCTTGGTGAACTTCGGCGGGACGAAGACGACGGAGACGTTCGCGCCGCCGTCGGAGACCGCCTCGGCGACCGAGTTGTAGACCGGCAGGGCCGCGCCGTTGAACTCGACCTTCTGGCCGCCCTTGCCGGGGGTGACGCCGCCGACGATGTTCGAGCCCGAGTCGAGCATCCGCTGGGTGTGCTTACGCCCCTCGGAACCCGTCATGCCCTGAACGACGATCTTGCTGCTGGAGTTGAGGAAGATTGCCACAGCTAGGTCCTTAGATCTGAGGGATCGTCAGCGGGCGGCGAGCTCGGCCACGCGGGCGGCAGCGCCGTCCATCGTGTCCACCATCTCGACCACGGACAGGTTCGCGTCGTTGAGGATGCGGCGACCCTCTTCGGCGTTGTTGCCGTCGAGGCGGACGACGAGCGGCTTGTTCACCGTCTGACCCTGGCCCTCGAGGAGCGCGATGGCCTGGACGATGCCGTTGGCGACCGCGTCGCAGGCGGTGATGCCGCCGAAGACGTTGACGAAGACGCTCTTCACGGCCGGGTCGCCGAGGATGATGTCGAGGCCGTTGGCCATGACCTCGGCCGAGGCGCCGCCACCGATGTCGAGGAAGTTCGCCGGCTTCACGCCGCCGTGGGCCTCGCCCGCGTAGGCGACGACGTCGAGGGTCGACATGACCAGGCCCGCACCGTTGCCGATGATCCCGATCTCGCCGTCGAGCTTGACGTAGTTGAGGTTCTTCTCCTTGGCCTTCTGCTCCAGCGGGTCGACCGCGCTCTTGTCGACGAGCGCCTCGTGGTCCGCGTGGCGGAAGTCCGCGTTCTCGTCCAGGGAGACCTTGCCGTCGAGCGCCATGATGACGCCCTCGGTGGTCTTCACCAGCGGGTTGACCTCGACGAGGGTGGCGTCCTCCTCGCGGAAGACGGTCCAGAGCTTCTGCAGCACGGCCTCGACGTCCGGCGCGACCTCGGCCGGGAAGCCGGCGGCCTGGACGATCTCGGCGGCCTTCGCCGCGTCGCAGCCGACGTTCGCGTCGACCGGGATCTTGGCCAGCAGGTGGGGGGTCTCGGCCGCGACCTGCTCGACGTCCATGCCGCCCTGGGTCGTGGCCATCGCCAGGAAGGTGCGGTTGGTGCGGTCGAGGAGGAAGGAGCAGTAGAACTCCGTCTCGATGTCCGCGGTCTGGGCGAGCATCACGCGGCGGACGGTGTGGCCCTTGATGTCCATGCCGAGGATCTGCTCGGCGAGCTTCTCGGCCTCCTCCGCGGTCTCGGCGAGCTTGACGCCGCCGGCCTTGCCGCGGCCACCGACCTTCACCTGTGCCTTGACGACCACGCGGCCGCCCAGCTTCTCGGCCGCGGCGCGGGCCTCCGCGGGGGTCTCGGCGACCAAGCCACCCAGCACCGGTACTCCGTGCTTGGCGAACAGGTCGCGCGCCTGGTACTCGAACAGGTCCACGGCGGGGCCCTTCCTTCACGTATTCGGGGCAAATCCGCCGCGAGACTAGCCGCCCCCAACGAACACAGAACGCACAGGGTTCCGTCGGGAGACCCGAATCACCGACTGCACAACAGCGCTCGCGGCACGTGAGGCGAACTCACACTGCGACGCGAGCGACCGAGGCAAGCGGCCGGAACGGCCGCCGCCCGGCCCGCGGAGCGCGACGCGGCCGAAGGCCGCAGAAAAGATTTGGGCGGGGAGGAGTCCCTGTGCCCCTGACAGCCGGTGAACGGCGCCACGAGCGAAGGTCGCTGGCGGGCTGAGCCTCCCCGCGCCAGCAGGTTCGTCCGCGGCGGCGGCGGGGTCAAGGCTCCCCGCGATCTCCATGGCCTTTCCACAGGAAACCGGCGTCCCGGGACGTATTCGGACGCGAAGTCAAGAGGGCGCGCAGCAGCAGTTGGAGCAGCGTTGACGCCGGCTCCGGCCGAGCGGTCACAGTTCGGATTCAGCGCGACACGGAAACCGGAGAGTGACCGACGTCGACTACGGAACGTGGGTAGATTTCACGGTAGCTCGGCGTGTCGGAATGGGTGAATTTTGCTCTTCTGCGCGTCATGTCCACACCACACGGTCACGACTGGGGCCTCGGCAGTCACATCCGGTAACTTCAGCACCGGTCCCTGGTCGCTTTGAGTGTTCTTTGCCGGGTGGCCGTGGGTGCATGACCGCGTGACCGTTACCGTTCGAGTCTGTTGAAGTCGGATCTCTGGGCTTCGGCAGCGCACGTACCAACACCGAGTGACCGGGAGAACCCTCCGTGGCCAACGGCCGACATGCGCGTGGTGCTGAGCACCTCGAAGCGCAGCTCGACCCAGACGCCTCGGCTCCGCTCTCGGTGCCGGCGCCCGAAATGCCGGTTCCGACCGGTCGACGCCGCAAGGTGATCGCAGAGCCGACCGCTCTCGTTACCGAGGTACCCACTTCCGGCGCAGTTCAAGACATCGTCCCCACCGGAACCGGCCGCCGTCGCCGCGTGCCCCCGGTGCCGGAGACCCTCCCCGCCGCGGCGGGGCTCTCCGAGACGCGCCCCGAGACGCGCTCCGAGACGCTCGCCGACGTCCTGGCGGAGCAGCCGCTGCCCGCCCCGACCGGCCGTCGTCGCAAGGCTCCGCCCGCGACCGAGACCCTCGCCGAGTTCGCTGCCGCCGCGGAGCTGCCCGTCGCCGCCGTCGCACCCGGCACCGGTCGCCGCCGCCGCGTCGCCGCCGCGCCGGCCCCGATCGTCGAGCCCACGATCTTCACCGCGGCCCCGGCCCCGGTCGTCGAGGCCCCGGTCCTCGCCCCGATCGCGCTGGAGATCCCCGCCGAGCCGATCCTCGAGCCGGTCGTCGAGCTGGCGTCCCGCGCCGAGCGTCGCGAGGCGGCCCGCAAGCACGCCAAGCGCAGCGCCCGGACCCACGCGTCCCGTCGGCGCAAGGTCGTCGTCCTCCCCGCCGGCGCCCCGAGCGGCACCTCGCTGATCGCCGGCGCCGCCGCGGTCGCGGTCGCCGCGGCCGGTGTGGTCGGCGCCGTGAAGGCCGGCGGCGGCGACTCCGCCACCAGCGCCACGATGACCGGCGCCTCGGCCCTCGGCGTGACCGAGACGGGCTCCCTGGTCGACTCCGCCTCGGTGAACCGCGAGCAGGCCCGCGCCAGCCGCGAGCGCGCCCGCGACGCCCTCGCCGACCGCATCCGCGCCGCCGAGGAGCTGCAGAAGAAGCAGGAGGCCGCGGCCCGCGCCCTGGCCGCCGCGAAGGCTCGCGCCCAGCAGCTCGCGCTGCTCGCGAAGAACTACAGCCTCCCGGTCCGCGGCTACCACCTGACCGCGACCTTCGGCGCCGGCGGTTACCGCTGGGCCGCCGGCCACACCGGCCTGGACTTCGCCTGCGGCTACGGCAGCCCGATCCGCGCCGTGGCCGCCGGGACCGTGATCTTCGCCGGCTACGACGGCGCCTACGGCTACAAGACCGTGATCCGGCACCTCGACGGCACCGAGAGCTGGTACGCCCACCAGTCGCAGATCCTGGTCCGCCGCGGCCAGGTCGTCGCCGGCCAGGTCATCGGCCGCGTCGGGATGACCGGCAACACCTCCGGGCCGCACCTGCACCTGGAGATCCGGATCAACGACCGGCCGGTCAACCCCTACAACTGGCTGCGCTCCAAGGGCCTGCGCCCGTAGCAGCCCAGCCCGGCAGTCAGTGCCGGTGCTTCCCGCCGCTCACCGTGGTGTGGATCCAGCGCTGCGCGGCGCCGAACGACTCCTGCGAGGACCGGACGGCGTTCAGCGCGTGGCCGGCGCCCGGCACGAGGTAGGCGTCCACCGAGGGCACGTTCGGTCCCAGCTTCGGGGCCTCGCTCGCGACGAGGTTCGCGGCCGTGTCGCAGGGTGCCCCGAGGTCGCCGGGCTCCAGGGAGCAGAACAGGCCGTCGTTGGTGCCGATCAGCAGGAACACCGGCACGCGGATGTCGAGCGGCGCCCGGAAGAACAACGGGTAGTTGTTCAGCTCGGAGAAAGTGACGGTGCCTTTGGTGGCCTCGTCGGCGGCCACCATGCGGTCGTCGACGTTGGTGTCCGGCGCGTAGTACGTGTCGTACCGAGTTCCCGGACGGTCCGTCAGATAGCCGGGGTCGTAAGCCTTCTGGGCGTACGCCGGGTCGAGGAACGACGGGTAGAGCGGCGCCGACACGATCAGCGGCGTGTGGAACTCGCGGATGTTGTGGGTCGCCCCGGTCAGCACGACGGCGTCGACCTCGGGGTTGTTCGAGGCCGCGAACCAGCTCGTGATCGAGCCGTAGGAATGACCGACGAGGACGACCTTCTCGACCGGCACGTTCTTCACCGGTGCCTGGACCTTGCCGGCCCGGAGCGCCGAGATCAGGGCGCGGACGGCCGCGGCGTTGGAGTTGATGTCGACCTGGAAGCTCGGCGGGTGCGAGCTCTCCCCCGCCCCGAGCCGGTCGATCGCGAGCGTCGCGTAGCCGGCCTTCACGGCGGCGGCCTCCCACGAGTACCGCTCGGAGCCGTCGGGGTCGGGCAGGTTCCAGTACCGGTGGTCGTAGGTGATGCCGTGCACGAGCACCTGGACGGTCCGGGAGGGCTTGTCCTTCGGCTGGCAGAAGCGCACGAAGATCTGCTGGTTCTCCAGCGTCGTCACGGCCGGCTCGGCCGCCCCCGGCACGTAGGGCACGGAGGTGAAGCTCACCGGAACCCGGCTGGTGCGGCACACCCGCTCGGCGACGTCCGGCGCCCCGGCGGCGGCGTCGGCCGCGGTCGCCGGCAGTCCGGCGGCGAGCAGCGCCGCCACCAGCGGGGCTCCGAGGGCACGACGGGACCAGCGAGAATTCATGGGGGCCTCGACTCGTGAACGCCGCTCTCTCGGCAGGGGAGCGGATAGTTCGGAGGCTAAGGGGAACCTGAGAAACGGTCAATGTCCACCGAAACCGGGAGATTTCTTGCGCGCCCGCACGCTCGTCGCCACGCCCGCCCTGCTCGCTCTGCTCACCCTTCCGCTCGCGGCCTGCTCGGACGACGAGAACACCCTGCTCGACGGCCCACGGGGTGGTGTCGAGGCCCCGGCGCAGTCCGCCTCCCCCGCAGCCGGCACGCAGACCTCGGGCACCCGCACGGTCACGCACGCGAAGGGTTCCACCGAGGTCCCGGCCGCGCCGCAGCGGATCGTCACGCTCGACTCCCCGATCCTCGACGCCGCGATCTTCCTCGGCCTCAAGCCGGTGGGGGCGGTGCGCACGAGCGTCGACACCGGAATCTCCGAGTACCTCGCCGACCGGACCGAGGGCGTCGAGATCGTCGGGGAGATCGCGAAGCCGAACCTGGAGGCGATCGCAGCCCTGCAGCCCGACCTGATCCTGTCCTCGACCCTGCGCGACGACGCCCTCTACGACAAGCTCTCGGCGATCGCGCCGACCGTCTTCGCGAACGGCCCCGGCACCGCGTGGCGCGAGGACTTCCTGCTCGTCGGCGAGGCGCTGAACCGTGGCCAGGAGGCCCGGGACGCGCTCGCGGACTTCGACCGGCGCGCGTCCGAGCTCGGGGACCGCCTGGGCCTCAAGGACGCCGACGCGACGATCATGCGCTTCCTGCCCGGGGAGACCCGGGTCTACGGGCCGGACAGCTTCTCCGGCAGCGTCCTGCGGGCCGTCGGCCTCGGGGCACCGGACCTGGCCTACGACCAGTTCGCGATCGCCCGGCTCAGCTCCGAGGAGCTCACGCGCGCCGACGCGGACATCCTCTTCACCACCACCTACGGCGCCGAGGACGAGACCACCCGCGGCGAGGTCACCCCGCTGTGGGGCCGGCTGCAGGCCGTGCAGAAGGGCTGCCAGTTCGACGTCGACGACGACACCTGGATGGTCGGCATCGGCCTGATCGGGGCGACGGCGATCCTCGACGACCTCGAGGCGAAGCTCAGCGAGGGCGACTGCGGCCGGGACTGACGCCCACCGACCCGCGGGTCAGAGCTTCTCGACCGGGGCGTAGCGGAGGAGCAGCCGCTTGGGTGCCCCGTCGCCGAAGTCGATGGTCGCCTCCGCCTTGTCGGCGACGCCGGCGGTGGCGACCACCGTGCCCAGCCCGAACGTGTCGTGGGTGACCCGGTCCCCCACCGACAGCGCGACGATCGGCTTGCTCGGCCCCGCCTGGGCCCGTCCGGCGGGCCGGGCGGCCGGTCGGGGCGAGCCCTGGGCCAGCGCCTGCAACGGGCTGCGGTTGGCGGTCCGCCGCCAGTCGACCAGGTGCGGCGGGATCTCCTCCAGGAACCGCGACGGCGGGTACCACTGCGGCGCGCCCCAGGCGCTGCGGACCTCGGCCCGGGTCACGTAGAGCCGCTCCTGCGCACGGGTCAGCCCGACGTAGGCGAGCCGGCGCTCCTCGGCCAGTTCGACCGGGTCGCCGAGCGAACGCATGTGGGGGAAGATCCCGTCCTCGCAGCCGGTCAGGAACACGACCGGGAACTCCAGGCCCTTGGCCGTGTGCAGCGTCATCAGCGTGACCTGGCCGCCGTCCTCGCCGTCGTCGGCACCACCGCCGTCGGCGTCCGGCAGCTGGTCGGAGTCCGCGACCAGGGCCACGCGCTCGAGGAAGCCGGCGACCGAGCCGTCCGGGTTCGCCTCCTCGTACTCCCGCGCGACCGCGATGAGCTCGCCGAGGTTCTCGATGCGGGTCTCGTCCTGCGGGTCGGTCGAGGTCTCCAGCTCGTGCAGGTACCCGGTCTGCTCGAGGATCGCCTCCAGCACCGTGGACGGCCCCGTGCCGGCCTCGACGAGCGTCGCCAGCTGGTCCATCAGGTCGTTGAACGCCTTCACCTGCGTCAGCGACCGGGTCGCGATGCCGTAGGCCTCCTCGCAGCGGCGCAGCGCCGCCGGGAACGTGATGCGCTCCCGGCTCGCGAGCGCGTCGATGCACGCCTCCGCGCGGTCGCCGATCCCCCGCTTGGGGACGTTGAGGATGCGGCGCAGGCTGACGACGTCCTCGGGGTTGGCGAGCACCCGCAGGTACGCCAGGGCGTCGCGGACCTCCTTGCGCTCGTAGAAGCGCACACCACCGACGACCCGGTACGGCAGCCCGACGCGGATGAAGACCTCCTCGAACACCCGGGAGGCGGCGTTGGTCCGGTAGAACACCGCGACGTCCCTGGGCTTCGCGAGCCCCGCGTCGGCGAGCCGGTCGACCTCGGCCGCGACGAACGACGCCTCCGCGTGCTCGTCCTCGGCGACCCAGCCGACGATCTTCTCCCCGTCGCCGGCGTCGGTCCACAGGTTCTTCGGCTTGCGATCCGGGTTCCGGGCGATGACGGCGTTCGCCGCGGACAGGATCGTCTGCGTGGAGCGGTAGTTCTGCTCCAGCAGGATCACGCGCGCGTTCGGGTAGTCCCGCTCGAACTCGTGGATGTTCCGGATCGTCGCGCCCCGGAAGGCGTAGATCGACTGGTCCGCGTCACCCACGACGCAGAGCTCGGCCGGCGGCAGTTCTGCCGGAACGTCATGTCCGTCCACGGCCTCCGTTCCGCCGACGAGTTCACGGACGAGGACGTACTGCGCGTGGTTGGTGTCCTGGTACTCGTCGACCAGCACGTGCCGGAACCGGCGCCGGTAGTGCTCGGCGACGTCCGGGAACGCCTGCAGCAGGTTCACCGTCGTCATGATCAGGTCGTCGAAGTCGAGCGCGTTCGCGGCGCGGAGCCGCTCCTGGTACATCCGGTAGCACTCGGCGTACGTGGTCTCGACCGGGCCGGTCGCGGTCGAGCTGTACGTGTCCGGGTCGATCAACTCGTTCTTCAGACCGCTGATCGCGTTGCCGATCGCCCGCGGCGTGAAGCGCTTCGGGTCGAGATTGAGGTCACGGACGACCATGCGCAGCAGGCGCTGCTGGTCGGTGTCGTCGTAGACCGAGAACCCGGACGTGAACCCCAGCCGCTTCGCCTCGAAGCGCAGGATCCGCAGGCACGCCGAGTGGAACGTGGACACCCAGTTCGGCGCGGCCGACCCGACCGCCTCGGCGACGCGCTGCTTCATCTCCCCCGCGGCCTTGTTGGTGAAGGTGATCGCGAGGATCTGCGAGGGCCGGACGTGGCGCACCGTGATCAGGTACGCGATCCGGCGCGTGAGGACGCGGGTCTTGCCCGACCCCGCGCCGGCGACGATCAGCAGCGGCGACCCGGAGTGCTCCACCGCCGCCCGCTGCTCCGGGTTCAGCCCGGCGAGCAGGTCCTCGGCCGTGGGCGCCGGACGGGCCGGCGCCTCCGCCCTCGACGGCACGGCCCCCGACGGCACGGCCCTCGACGGCTCCGGACCCGACGCCGGCTCAGTGCGCTCGGGCGCCGCGGCGGGCCGGACACGCTTCGCGGGCGTTCCCGAGCCGGGCATCGGGAGGTCGTCGAAAAGCGTGTCCATTGCTCTCACTCTAGGTCGCGGTGCGCGATGCGGCGGGGCCCGCACCGGCCCCCGGAATCAGGTCCAGGAGTAGGCGATCACCGCGTTGGCCGCGGCCAGCGCGAACGCGGCGAAGAACGCCGGGGCCGGAAGCGGGTCCTTCTTCCGCAGCGCGTGCGTCAGCCCGACGACCGTCAGCGCGACCAGCAGCTTCACGGCGACCTTCGTGTGGTTCAGGTCGCGGTCGTCGGCCTCGTTCACCCCGACCAGCGCCAGCCCGGTGAGGAACTGGATCCCGGCGGTGTGGAAGATCACCGGCGAGAACCGGCGGTTCCCGCTCATCACCTCGAGCAGGAAACCACCGAGCAGCACAGCCATGCCGCCCACATGCAGCACCAAGAGGATCGCCCGCAGCGCGTCCACCCGAATTCCCTTCCTCGGCAGTCGAACGACCCTATGCGGTCGCGCCGACACCCGGGTCGGGCAGCTCGGCCAGGCAGCTCAGCCAGGCAGCTCGGTCCCTCAGATCAGCCGGCGGTCGGTCGCCCACCGGGAGAGCTCGTGCCGGTTGGAGAGCTGGAGCTTGCGGAGCACCGCGGAGACGTGGGACTCCACCGTCCGGTCGGAGATGAACAGGTCCTTCGCGATCTCGCGGTAGGTGTAGCCGCGCGCGATCAGCCGGAGCACCTCCCGCTCGCGGGAGGTGAGGAGGTCGAGCTCGGGGTCGACGGCGGGCGCGGGGCCGGGGGCACCGGGTCCGGCGAACGCGTCGAGGACGAACCCGGCGAGCCGCGGGGAGAACACGGCGTCACCGGCGGCCACGCGGCGGATCGCCTCCGCGAGTTCGGGGCCGGTGATCGACTTCGTGACGTAGCCACGGGCCCCGGCGCGGATCACGCCGATGACGTCCTCCGCCGCGTCCGACACCGAGAGCGCGAGGAAACGGATCTCCGGCGCCTGGGCGAGGACCTCGCGCAGCACGGTGGCCCCGCCGCCCCCGGGGAGGTGGACGTCGAGCAGGACGACGTCCGGACGGTGCTCCAGCGTGGCCGCGACGGCCGTGGGGACGTCCTCGGCCTCCGCGACCACCGTGATGTCCCCCGGTCCGCCGGCGGACCCGTCCCGCGCGGCGTCGAGCTCGGCCCGGACGCCGGTCCGGAACATGCGGTGGTCGTCGACCACCACGACGCGCAGCGACCCGCTCATGCTCAGCTCTCCCCCAACCGCAGTTCGACCTCGGTCCCCTCGCCGGCCCGGCTGCGCACGACGGCCCGCCCGCCGTGGCGCTGCATGCGCCCGACGATCGAGTGGCGGACCCCCGCGCGGTCCTCGGGCACCGCGTCCGGGTCGAAACCCGGGCCGCGGTCGCGCACGTACGCGACGACGGTGTCGCCGTCGACCTCGGCGTAGACGTCGACGGTCGTGCCGGCGTGGACGGCCGCGTTCACCATCGCCTCCCGGGCCGCGGCGAGCAGGGCCCGGCGCGCGTCGGCCGCGGGGCCGTCGAGATCGGCGTCGCCGACCGTCACGACCTCGACCGGGACCCGGTGGGCCTCCTCGACCTCCGCGGCCGTCCGGCGCAGGGCGGCGGCGAGGGTGGAGACGTCCTGCGCGGTGTCACGGTCGCCGTACAGGAACTCGCGGAGGTCGCGTTCCTGACCGCGCGCGAGCCGCATCACCTCGCGGGGGTCGTGTGCCTGACGCTGAATCAGTGCGAGCGTCTGCAGGACCGAGTCGTGCAGATGGGCCGCGAGGTCGGCGTGCATCTGGGACCGGATGCGCTCCGCGCGTTCGTCGGCCAGCGACCGCCACGTCCGCAGCACCCAGGGGCCGACGAGCAGCGCCGCACCACCGAGCAGGACCACGGCCCCGAGCACCCCGCGGCGGACACCGCCGGGACCCCCGGCCAGCACCAGGTACGTGGCCAGACCCAGCGTGACCAGCACACCCCCGGCGACGAACCGGATCCCGACGAGCACCCGGCGGCGCCACGACGACGGTGCCGGCGCGTCGGCCGTCCGCGCGGACCGGTCGGCCTCGTCGACCTGCCACCACACCACGGCCAGGCCGGCGATGACGGCCAGCGCCGGCCAGAGCACCGTCTCGTCGACGCCGAGGCCCGTCTGCTGCAGCGCGAGGACGGCGCCGAGCGCGACGGCCAGCAGCGCGACGAGCTGGCCGATCGACTCCGGCTCCGGACCACGGGCCGGAAGCCGCCGGAGCCCACGCCGCGACGCCGCGGCCAGACCGGGCGGCTCTGCCGCGGCGGAGGGCTCGGAGAGCGGGACGACGAGCCAGAACGCGCCGTAGAGCACGACGCCGAACCCGGCGATGCCGCTCATGACCGCGAACGCGACCCGGACGTGGAGCGGGTCCAGGCCGAGGTGGTCGGCCATGCCGCCGGCGACGCCGGCGACGAGCCGGTTCTCCCGGCGGCGGCGGTAGCGCGTGCGGGGCGAGCCGTCGGCGGCCGGCCCCAGCGGGGAGCCGGTGTCCAGGCCGAAGGTGCTCGTGTCCACGTCGATGATCGTCACACGCGCGAGCGGGTCCGGGTACCCGGGACGCACCCGGGCTCGCCCCGGACCCGGGAGCCCCCCACCCGGGACGATCTCCGGGTCGGGTCCGGGCAGTTCCGGATACCCGCACGCGAGCCGCGAGAACATGCTCGATGTCATGACCGAACACCTGGGCCCCACGGCCACCCCGCCGCCCCCGTCCACCGCGTCGGCGCCCCCGCCGCCCGGGCCGCGCCGGTTCCGCCGGAGCCGGTCCGACCGCGTGCTCGCCGGCGTCTGCGGCGGCCTCGCCGAGTCCCTCGCGCTGGACCCCGTCATCGTCCGCGTCCTCATGGTCGTGCTGTCCTTCTTCGGCGGCGCCGGCCTGATCGTCTACCTCGCGTGCTGGCTGCTGATGCCCGAGGACGACCGCGACACCTCGCTCGCCGAGCGCGTCATCGCCCGCGGCGGGAGCAACCCCTGGCCGGTGCTCCTGCTCGCCGCCGTCCTCGGCCTCGCGGCCGTGCTCAGCATGGGCTGGGTCGTCGACGACCGCGGGCTGCTGCTGATCGCCCTGTTCGTCATCACCGCGGTCGTGCTCGCCCGCCGCGAGTCCCCGCCCGCGGCGGCCCCGCCGCCCTTCACCGCGCCGCCCTTCACCCCGCCGCCGGCGGACCCGACCGCCGGCCCCACGCCCCCGGCCCCGACCGGGTGGGGCGAGACCGGCTACCCGGCGCCGGCCGGCGGCTGGGCGCCGACGGCACCGCTGCCCCCGCTCGCGCCGGCTCCCCCGGCGCCCCCGGCTGCACCCCGGGAGCGGTCGATCCTCGGCCGGCTGACGTTCTGCCTGGTGCTGATCGCGCTCGGCGCGCTGGGGATGGCGGACCTGGCGGGGAGCGACGTGCCCACCGCGGCCTACCCCGCGCTCGTCCTCGCCGGCGCCGGTGCGGGTCTGCTGATCGGCACCCGCTACGGGCGCGGCCGCTGGCTGATCGCCCTCGGCGTCGTGGGCGCCCTCGCGCTGCCGCCGGCGGTCTTCGTCGACGCCTACCGCGGCGGTTGGGCCGATCACGAGCACGCGATCACGCCGCTGTCCGCCGCGGAGATCGCGTCGAAGTACGAGTACCGCGGCGGCCTCGTCCGGCTGGACTTCACGCAGGTCGACTTCACCGACCAGGACGTCTCCACCGCCGTCGAGGTGGGCGTGGGCGACCTGGAACTCGTGGTCCCGCCGAACGTCGACGTCGTGACCGACGTGGACCTGGGCATCGGGTCGGTCGAGGTCTTCGACTCCGAGCACAGCGGGTTCGGGGTCTCGCGCTCCGGTCGCGACGACGGGGCGGACGGCCCCGGCGGCGGCCGGCTGACCGTCCGGATCGAACAGGGCATCGGACACGTGGAGGTGCGTCGTGCGGCGGCATGATCTGGACCCGGTCTCCCTGACCTTCGGGCTGCTGTTCGTCGGGGTCGCCGCCGGGTGGCTGGCGGTGCAGAGCGACGCGATCGAGGTCGCGGACCTGCGCTGGTTCTACACCGGCCTGCTGTTGATCGCCGGCGCCGCCGGGACCGCAATCTCCCTGCTCCGCGAACGCGACCGGGGCGGCGTCACGGGCGGCGCTTCGGACGTCGTGGACACCCCCGAGACACCGTCGTAGGTTGCTGGGGAGCGGCCGCCGTCCCGGGGCGGCCCTCTCCAGGCAGGAGTTCACCCTGTGCACGCCCGAATCGCGGCGACGACCGGTCCGGCCGACCAGATCCCGCAGGCCGACGGTAACGTCCTCGACGTCCTCATGCTCCAGGCGCACGTCGTCACGGCGGTGTTCTGGCTGATCAGCTGCGTGCTGGTCGCCTTCCTCGCCGTCCCGGCGCTGCGCAAGGTCCCCTCCGCGTCGTTCCTGCACGAGCTCCAGGTCCGCCGGGAGCTCGTGTTCGGCGTTCTGTGGGCGACGTTCGTCCTCACCCTCGGGACCGGCACCTACCTGCTGTTCCAGCAGGCGATCTACGACCCGCCGTTCTCCGGCGGCGACTTCAACGGCCTGGAGGACCAGCCGTACGGGCTGCCGTACTACTACGCGCTCTACGGCAAGATCGCGCTCTTCCTCCTGATGGGCGGTGCCTCGCTGATCCTCGCGCTGGAGGGCAACCGCGCGGCGCAGCTCTCCGAGGCGGCCGGCGGCCCGGTCGAGGGCGCCGAGGAGGACGACCCGGCCTGGCTCGACGAGGAGGTCCTGCCCGGCGGCGTCGCGTCGGTTCCGAGCGGCCCCGGTGCCGACCTCGAACCGGACGCCCCCGCGGTCGACGTCTCCGACGGCGCCACCCGCCTCGCGACCCGTCCCCGCGCGCCCCAGCGCTCGCTCGCGACGCTGTGGGCCTCCGCGGGGGTCCTGGTCGTCGGGGCCGGCGGGGTCGGGTTCTGCGTCACGCTCATCAAGTACTTCCACGAGCTCGCCCGCGCCGCGGTGGTCTACGAGCAGCTCCGCCTGCGCTGATCACCTGCCCGGCGCGGGCGCCGTGCATCGGGCGCCGTAATTCGGGAGTGCCAGGCCGCTCCCCGGCGTTACGTTGCCCAGGACCCCCGCCCGGGGTCGGAGAGCAGGGAGCTCGGCATGAGCATGGAGATGGCCGCCTGGACCTCGGCCTGGCGCGCGGCGCACATGGACGGTCAGCAGCCGCGGACGTTCTCGCGGGCCACCGCGCGGCGCATCCTCGGCTTCGCACGGCCGCACCGGCGCGCGCTGGTGGCGTTCCTGATCCTGTCCGTCGTGCTGGCGCTCCTGACGGTCGCGACTCCGCTGCTCGCCGGCTACGTCGTCGACGCGATCATCGAGAAGCGCTCGACCGGCGTCGTCGTCGGCCTGGCGGTCGTCATCGCGGGCATCGCGGTCGCCGAGGCCGTCCTGGGCGTCGTCAACCGGCTGCTGTCGGCCCGGATCGGCGAGGGCCTGATCTTCCACCTGCGGACCGCGGTCTTCGACCACGTGCAGCGCATGCCGGTCGCGTTCTTCACCCGGACCCGCACCGGCGCACTGGTGAGCCGACTGAACAACGACGTCATCGGGGCACAGCGCGCCTTCTCCACCGTGCTGTCGGGTGTCGTCGCGAACACCGTGACGCTGCTGCTGACGGTCGTCGTCATGGCCCGGTTGTCGTGGCAGGTGACCGTGCTGGCGCTGATTCTGCTGCCGGCGTTCGTCCTCCCCGCGCGGCACGTCGGGCGCCGACTGGCGTCGATGCAGCGCGAGGCCGCCGCCCACAACGCCGCCATGACGAACCAGATGACCGAGCGCTTCTCCGCCCCCGGCGCGACGCTGGTGAAGCTCTTCGGCCGCCCGCACGTCGAGTCCGCGGAATTCGCCGCGCGCGCCGGCCGCGTGCGCGACATCGGCGTGAAGTCCGCGATGGCGCAGTGGATCTTCATCAGCGCGCTGACGCTCGTCTCCGCCCTGGCGCTCGCCCTCGTCTACGGGCTCGGCGGCTACTTCGCCCTCCGCGGCGACCTCGAAGCCGGCGCCGTCGTCACCCTCGCCCTGCTGCTGACCCGGCTCTACGCGCCGCTGACCGCGCTCGCCTCGGCGCGCGTCGACATCATGAGCGCGCTGGTGAGCTTCGAGCGGGTCTTCGAGGTCCTCGATCTGCCGCCGCTGATCGCCGAGCCCGAGGACCCGAAGCCGCTGCCCGACGGGCCGCTGTCGGTGGAGCTGTCCGACGTCCACTTCGCCTACCCGGCGGCCGACAAGGTCTCGCTCGCCTCGCTCGAGGAGGTCGCCGTGCTCGACACCCGCGGCGGCGTCGAGGTCCTCCACGGCGTCTCGTTCACCGTCGAACCCGGCGCGATGGTCGCACTCGTCGGCTCCTCCGGCGCCGGGAAGTCGACGATCGCGAGCCTCATCCCTCGGCTCTACGACGTCGACTCCGGCGCGGTCCGGATCGGCGGCGTCGACGTCCGGGACGTCGCGTCCGCCGACCTGCGCGCCGCGCTCGGCATGGTCACCCAGGACGGCCACCTGTTCCACGAGAGCATCCGCGCGAACCTGCTCCTGGCGCGCCCGGAGGCGAGCGAGGACGAGCTCTGGGAGGCCCTGGAGCGCGCCCGCCTGACCGACCTGATCCGCGCCCTGCCCGACGGCCTCGACACCGTCGTCGGCGAGCGCGGCTACCGCCTGTCCGGCGGCGAGCGGCAGCGTCTGACGATCGCGCGCCTCCTGCTCGCCCAGCCGTGCATCGTGATCCTCGACGAGGCGACCGCCCACCTGGACTCCACCTCCGAGGCCGCGGTCCAGGCCGCCCTCGGCGAGGCCCTCGCCGGCCGGACCGCGATCGTCATCGCCCACCGGCTCTCCACGATCCGCGCCGCCGACGAGATCCTCGTCGTCGAGGACGGCCGGGTCGTCGAACGCGGCCCCCACGCCCGCCTCCTCGCCGCCGGCGGCCGCTACGCCGAGCTCTACCGCACCCAGTTCGCCGACCAGGCCGCCTGACCCCTGCACTGGAGATGACATCTGCACTGGAGATGACATCTCCAAGGAAAGGGTTTCGGGTTTAACGCCGAAGGGGCCACCGCCCCCCACGGTGACCCCTTCGGCGAAACTTGCTGCGAACCCGGCGCGGCGAACCCGGCGGGCTCAGCCGACCTTCGCGACCTCGCGGTGGACGATCGGGCGGCCGGTACCCAGGTCGACCGCGATGCGCGGGACCGGGACGGTGACGGTCGGGACCGCGACCTCGGGCTTGCGGCCGGCGGTGCGGGCGACGGCCTGGCCGACGTTCGCGACGCCGTGGACGGTGCCGCGAACGGTGCGCCGGGCGGCGTTCACCATCACGGCGGCGACGTTGTAGACCGCGTACAGGCTCAGCACCAGGACGAGGATCGCGCCACCCTGCAGCACCAGCGTGCTGTTGTCGTGCACGGTGCCGTTCTCCGTGGCGAAGTCGTTCCAACCCGCGACGATGCTGGTGATCGTGCCCATGACTGCTGCCCCTGTCCCACTGCCGACTTCCTGTCGGCGAATGGCACTGTGACGGGGCCGGAAGCAGGCCGGTTCCGTGATCGTCCGCGAACCGTCGGTATGTCCGACTTTGCCCTCATCCGTTCGTACGATGGCCGAACGGTAAGCGGCTCACTCCCACTCGATCGTGCCCGGCGGTTTGCTGGTGACGTCGAGTACGACGCGGTTGATCTCCCGCACCTCGTTGGTGATGCGCGTGGAGATCCTGGCGAGGACGTCGTAGGGCAACCGCGACCAGTCGGCCGTCATCGCGTCCTCGGAGCTGACCGGCCGCAGGACGACGGGGTGGCCGTAGGTCCGGCCGTCGCCCTGGACGCCGACGGAGCGGACGTCCGCGAGCAGCACGACCGGGCACTGCCAGATGTCGCGGTCCAGTCCGGCGAGCGTGAGCTCCTCGCGGGCGATCGCGTCGGCCTCGCGGAGGATGTCGAGACGCTCGGCGGTGACCTCGCCGATGATGCGGATGCCGAGCCCGGGTCCCGGGAACGGCTGGCGCCACACGATCTCCGCCGGCAGGCCGAGCTCCTCGCCGACCCGGCGCACCTCGTCCTTGAACAGCGCGCGCAGCGGCTCGACCAGTTGGAACTGCAGGTCGTCCGGGAGGCCGCCGACGTTGTGGTGGCTCTTGATGTTCGCCGCGCCCTCGCCGCCGCCGGACTCGACGACGTCCGGGTAGAGCGTCCCCTGCACGAGGAACTCGACGGTCTCGCCGTGCGCCCCGGCGTCGGCGACGACCTCCCGCGCGGCCTGCTCGAAGACGCGAATGAACTCGCGGCCGATGATCTTGCGCTTCTCCTCGGGATCGGTGACCCCGGCGAGCGCGTCGAGGAACCGCTTCTGTGCGTCGACGACCTTGAGCGAGACCCCGGTGGCGGCGACGAAGTCGCGCTCGACCTGCTCGGCCTCGCCCTTGCGCAGCAGCCCGTGGTCGACGAAGACGCAGGTGAGCTGGTCCCCCACCGCACGCTGCACGAGCGCGGCGGCGACGGCGGAGTCGACGCCGCCGGACAGGCCGCAGACGAGACGCCCGGAGCCGACCTTCTCGCGGATCGCGGCGACGGTCTCGTCGACGATGTTCACCATCGTCCACGTCGGACGGATGCCGGCGACGTCGTGCAGGAACCGCTCGAGCACCGACTGCCCGTGGGCGGTGTGCACGACCTCGGGGTGGTACTGGACGCCGGCGAGCCGACGGGCCCGGTCCTCGAACGCGGCGACCGGCGCACCGGCGGAGGTCGCGAGCACCTCGAACCCGGCGGGGGCCTCGTGGACCGCGTCGCCGTGGCTCATCCAGACCGTCTGCTCCTCCGGCTGTCCCGCGAGCAGGTCACCGGCAGAGGTGACGCGCAGCGGCGTCCCGCCGAACTCCGACAGGCCGGTCCGCGCGACGGTGCCGCCGAGGGCCTGCGCCATCGCCTGAAAGCCGTAGCAGATGCCGAAGACGGGGACGCCGGCGTCGAACAGCGCGGGGTCCACGCCGGGCGCTCCCTCGGCGTAGACCGAGGACGGGCCGCCGGAGAGCACGATCGCGGCCGGCTTCTTCGCGAGCATCTGCTCGACCGGCATCGAGTGGGGCACGATCTCGGAGTAGACGCGCGCCTCGCGCACCCGCCGGGCGATCAACTGGGCGTACTGCGCGCCGTAGTCGACCACCAGGACCGGACTTTCCGCGACACCGATCGATGCGTCCACAACCCCGGTCCTCCCACGAAACTACTGACGCGATCCTTCCACAGCGCGCCGGGAGCGGACCGCGACGGCCACCACCGCGACCAGCGCCACACCCGCGCCGACCAGGACCGCCGCGTTCCCGGCCTCGGACACCCACGTGGTCACCGAGCCCGACCAGTCCCCCACCAGCGTGATCGGCCCCTCGGGCGGGTCCGCCCCGCGCTCGATCCGGATCTCGTACCAGCCGTAGTAGGCGACGTACGCCCCCGCGAGGACGGCCAGCGTCCCCGCGGCGAGATTCACGTACGGGAGCACACGACGAATCCGGGCCAGCAGCGTCTGCCGCGCGAGCGCGACGACGACGGTGAGCACGACCAGCACCGACGCCATCCCCGCCGTGTACGCGCCGAACACGACGAGTCCACCCGCGAGGTCGTCGTCGGAGAACGTGCCGACGACCGAGACCAGGAACGCGGGGATCGTGCACGAGAGCGAGACGACGGCGTAGGAGACGCCGAACGCGAACATCGCGGGGATCCCGCCGTCCGCGCGCACGCCCCGCACCGCGGGCAGGCGCAACTTCGGCGTCCAGCCGCGCATCATCGCGATCCCGGCCGGCACGAGCGCGATCCCGATGCCGACGCTCAGCCACGGCGTCCAGCGCTGGACGGTGACCGCGGTCTGCGAGATCAGCAGGCCGGCGATCCCGAACACCAGCGCGAACCCGGACGCCACCACGGCCGCGACGACGGCCGCGCGGGCGAGAGTGGGCCGGCCGGATTCCCTTGCCCCGTCGGCGTTCTCGGCGTCGCCCGGCCCGGCGAGGAAAACCGACAGGTACGCCGGCAGCAGCGCGAACCCGCACGGGTTGAACGCCGCGACGGTGCCGGCGCTGAAGGCGAACCCGACCGGGGCGTCGAGCACGTCCGACCGGTCCTCAGGTGAGCCGGGCGGCGCGCAGGATCGCGTCGGCGTCGAAGTCCCGGAACCACTTCCGGCTGACCTTGCCCTGCGCGTCGATCACGAGGACGGTCGGCTGGTTCGTGACCTTGAAGTGCACCCAGGTCTTCCCGCCGGCGTCCCAGACCATCTCCAGGCCCTCGGTGCCGGTGTCGGCGAGGAAGCCCTTCGCCTGGTCGAGATCGTCCTGCGCGCCGAGCCCGAGCACCGTGATGCGGTCGCCGTGCTCCTTCGCGAACGCGATCAGGTCCGGCGCCTCCCCGCGACAGAAGGTGCAGTGCGGAGCCCAGAACCACAGCAGCACCGGCTTTCCGGCCGGCGCGAGGGCGCGCAGCGCGACCTTCTCGTCGCGCGCGACGCGGACGACATCGACGGCGGGCAGCACGGTGTTCACCCGGGCACCGGAACCGGTTTCGGCCTCCGGTGCATCCGTCGTCGGTCCGGTCGCCGGGTCGACGATGGCCGCGGCGGTCGGCATGCCGGACGTGCGGCCGGTGGCCTCGTCGGCGTCGTCCCCGCACGCGGACAGCAGCAGCGCCGCCGCGATCGCCGGTGCACTCCACCGCACCGTGCGCGTCCTGCCGGCCATCGCTCGCTCCTCTCGGCTGCGGCCGAGCCTACGTCCGCGAGCTGTGCGCGCGACACGCGCGGGAGATCGGCGGGCGTGACCTTTTCCGGCCTCGCTCGTTGCACTGATCACGATCGCCGGCAGCGACGCCCTCGGGTGACGCCCGGCGACCGGCGGCGAGAGCAGCTCGCGCGCCGCGCGCTCCGCGCGCGCAGGCGCGATCGGTGAGCGCCCGCCGCCGCAAGGAGGTGCCCGACCCCGTACAAATCCGGGGGCGGGCACCTCGTGCTTTGCGGGCCGGCGGGCCCGGCTCTCAGGGAGCGGGGTCGGTCGTCCCCTGGCCCCGGCGGGACGCGCCGCCACCGTCGGCGGCGAGCCGGTGCAGGACCGTCACCAGGTGATCGATCTCCGCGCAGGTGTTGTAGAACGCGAGCGACGGTCGGACCGTCGCCTCGAGGCCGTACCGGCGCAGGATCGGCTGCGCGCAGTGGTGGCCCGACCGCACCGCGATGCCCTCGGCGTTCAGGGCGGAGCCGACCTGCTCCGGCGAGTAGCCGTCGAGCACGAACGACATGACGCTGGCCTTGTCCGGCGCGGTGCCGATCAGCGTCAGCCCGGGCACGTCCTTGAGCAGGCGCATGCCGTACTCGAGCAGCGAGTGCTCGTAGGCCGCGGCGTTCTCGAACCCGATGCGCTCCAGGTAGTCGAGCGCCGCACCGAGGCCGACGGCGTCGGCGATCGTGCCCGTGCCGGCCTCGAACTTCATCGGGGCGTGGTGGAACAGCGACCGCTCGAGCGTGACGTCGCGGATCATGTTGCCGCCGGTCTGGTAGACGCCCATCTCCTCCGCGACGTCGTCGCGGACGTAGAGCGCACCGACGCCGGTCGGGGCGAAGATCTTGTGCCCCGAGAACGCGAAGAAGTCCGCGCCCAGGTCCTGGACGTTCACCCGCAGGTGCGGAACCGACTGCGCGCCGTCGACGAGCACCTTGGCCCCGGCGCGGTGCGCGAGCTCCGCGACCTCCTGAACCGGCACCACGGTGCCCAGCGCGTTGGAGACCTGCGTGATCGAGACGAGCTTGGTCCGGTCCGAGAGCAGATCGGTGTAACGGTCCATCAGAATCTGGCCGTCGGAGTCGACCGGGATCACCTTCAGCACGGCGCCGGTCTGCTTGGCCAGCTCCTGCCACGGAACGATGTTCGCGTGGTGCTCCAGGTGGGAGATCACGATCTCGTCCCCGGCGCCGATGTGCTTGCGCCCCCAGGCCGCCGCGACCAGGTTGATGGCCTCGGTCGCCCCGCGGACGAAGACGATCTCGTCGCTGGAGGACGCCCCGAGGAACCGCGCGACCTTGTCGCGCGCACCCTCGTAGGCGTCGGTCGACCGCGCCGCGAGCTCGTGCGCCGCCCGGTGGATGTTCGAGTTCTCGTGCGCGTAGAAGTACGCGAGCCGGTCGATGACCGCCTGCGGCTTCTGCGTCGTCGCCGCGTTGTCGAACCAGACCAGAGGCCGGCCGTTGACGGTCTCGGACAGGATCGGGAAGTCCCGCCGGACCGCCTCGACGTCGAACTCACCGTGGCCGGGGTGCGGGAGCGGACGCCCACCCTCGGGCCGGGGCGCGGTGTACGCCGGCAGGGCCCCGCCCGCGGACGGATAGCCCGCGGCCTCGCCCAGGAAGGAGTACGGCGTCGAGGGCGCGGAGATCGGCGGCGACCCGGCCGGCGCCTCGGGCAACGTCGGGGTCGCGAGGGCCGCCAGGGCGGGGATCTCCGGGAGCTGCGGCACCACGACGTCCGTCGCACCGAACGGATCGGCACCGAACGCCGAGCTGTACTCCGGAGCCGACTCGGCGGCGTGCGGACGCCCGTCCCCGGTGCGCGAGTTCGGAGCGCGCCCGTCGGAGAGCTCCGGCGCCGGGAAGGTCGTCGAGCCAGGCGCCGCCGGGGTCTGCGGCTCGGCCGCCGACGTCGGGGCCGGGGCGGGCTGCCCCAGCGCCAGAGCGGCCAGTGCCGCGAGGCTCGGGATGTCCGGCAGGCCCGGGGCCGTCACGGTGGTGTCGCCGAACGGGTTGCCCTGCTGGTGGCCGGCGGAGTCAGCGTACTGCGTCCCACCGGTGGTGGAACCGCCCGTGGTGCCGGGCCTGGTCGCGGGCGGCGGGGCGGACGCCATCGCGCTGCCCGGCAGCGCCGGACCACCGGCGGGCACGGCCTCGCCGGGCGGCGGGACCGGCGACAGCCACGGCGGGGTGAACTCCCCGTGCGCGAGCGGGGCTGCCGCGTACTGCGCGGCCCCGGTCGTCGAGGCACCGCCGGCCGCACCGGGCGGGTCCAGCCGCGGCGGGCTGGGCAGCCCGGGCGCGCTCGGGGTGTCGAGCGCCGCCGGGGTCGGCTCCATCGCGTTGACTTCTGACGGAGCCTCAGCCGGAACACTGCCCGGCGGCACGGCCCCGGACGGGACAGCACCGGACGGGACAGCACCGGACGTGCCGCCGAGTGCACCGAAGAACTCGGCGGCCATCCGGGTCAGCGTCGCCTCGTCGGGCAGGCCGGCCGGCACGGGGCCGGGGAAGTCCCCGAGACCGGCGGTCACTTCTTGGCGTACTTGTCGTCGTAGGCGTGGTACTTGTCGACCGCGACGCCGTCGAGCACGCCGAGGGCGCTCTCGGTGAGGATCGCGAGCGAGCAGTACAGCGAGATCAGGTACGAGGCGATCGCGTCCCGGGTGATCCCCATGAACCGCACGGACAGCCCCGGGCTCTGCTCGCCGGTGAGGCCCGGCTGGTACAGCCCCACGACGCCCTGCCGGCGCTCGCCGACCCGCATCAGCAGGATCGAGGTGGTGTTGTCGGCCGCGATCGGCACCTTGTCCGAGGGCACGAGCGGCAGTCCGCGCCAGGTGATGAACTGCGAGCCGAACATCGAGATGGTCGGCGGCGGGGTCCCCCGCCGGGTGCACTCGCGGCCGAACGCCGCGATCGCGCGCGGGTGGGCCAGGAAGAACGAGGGCTCCTTCCAGACCTTCACGAGCAGGTCGTCGAGGTCGTCCGGCGTCGGGGCGCCCGTGCGGGACCGGATGCGCTGGTTCGGCGCGCACTGGGTCAGCAACCCGTAGTCCGGGTTGTTGATCAGCTCGCCCTCCTGGCGCTCCTTGATGGCCTCGATCGTGAGGCGGAGCTGCTCGGCGATCTGGTCGTACGGGCTGGAGTACAGGTCCGAGACGCGGGTGTGGACGTCCAGCACGGTCGCGACCGAGTTGAGGAAGTACTCCCGCGCGTTCTCGTCGTAGTCGACGAACGACTGCGGAAGCTCGGACTCGTCGCGGCCGGGGCAGGCGACGTTGACGGTCTCGTCCGTGTTCTTCACGCGGTTGAGGCGGTAGATGCCCGCCTCGACGGGGACCCACTGCAGCAGGTGGACGAGCCACCGCGGCGTGATGGAGTCCATCTGCGCCGGCGTCTTCGTCGCATTCGCGAGTTGACGTGCGGCGGAGTCGGAAAGGGCGCGGGGTTCGGACACCGCGGTCATCGGCACGCTCCTGATCTCGATGAGGCGCGCACAACCTAGCGAAAGTCGACTAACTCCGGCAACAAACTGAACTATGCTGCGCGGCTTTGTTTTTTCTGCCCCCAGGCCCGGTGCGCCCGATGATCATTCACCCGCGATAGGTCCGGACAAAAGAGCCGCACCGAAACCGCTGTGTGAACTCTGTCCTCACCCTCCCGTTGATATGTGACCTTTTGGTCACCTATTCTCGCGCCATGGCCGACGACGCGTTGGGCAGCGTCTTCAAGGCGCTGGCCGACCCGACGCGGCGCTTCCTGCTCGACCTCCTCTTCGCGCGCGACGGCCGCACGCTCACGGAGCTGGAGTCCGAGCTGGAGATGACCCGCTTCGGCGTCATGAAGCACCTCAAGGTGCTCGAGGACGCCAACCTCGTGGTGACGCGGCGCTCCGGCCGGGAAAAGCTCCACTTCCTCAACCCGGTGCCGATCCGTCAGATCCACGACCGCTGGATCGACAAGTTCACCGAGCAGAGCGTGACCGCGCTCCTCGACCTCAAGAACTCACTGGAGCGACCCTCATGACCACTGCGACCGAGACCACGGGCGTCTTCAAGGTCTACATCCGCGCCACCCCGGAAGCGATCTGGAACGCGATCACCGACCCGGAGTGGAGCGTGAAGTACGGCTACGGCGGCTACGTCAGCTACGACCTCAAGCCGGGTGGCGCCTACGCCGTGCGGCCCGACGAGCAGATGCTCGCCGCCGGCAAGGAGATGGGCTTCCCGATCCCCGACGTCATCGTCGACGGCGAGGTGATCGAGGCCAACCCGTACACCCTGCTCAAGCAGAGCTGGCGCATGATCATGGACGAGACCACGTTCTCCGAGGGCTTCACGACCCTCACCTACGAGATCGAGCAGCTCTCCGCCGGCTACTGCTCGCTGACGCTGATCCACGAGTGCCCGGCCCACCCGGCCACGCTGCGCATGGTGAGCGGCCTGAACGAGGCCCCGCCGGACCAGGGCGGCGGCGGCTGGCCGTGGGTCCTGTCCGACCTCAAGTCGCTGCTGGAGACCGGCTCCCGCATGTGACGCCCACCGGGGTCAGCGCACCGGGACGATGTCCGGGGCGCCCATGCGGGCCGCGTCGGCGGTGTGGTCGTCGGGCTGGTCCTGCGACTCCCGCTCCGCGGCCACCCGGGCGGCGTAGTACTCGACCTCGACCGCGGTCTGCTCCGGCGTCCAGCCGAGGTCCGGCGCCATCAGGGTCGCGCACTCCTCGGCGGCGCTCAGGCCGCGGTCGAAGGTCTCGACCGAGATCCGCGTCCGGCGGGTGAGGACGTCGTCGAGGTGGCGCGCCCCCTCGTACCGGACGGCGTGGACGACCTCGGCGCGCAGGTGCTCGTCGGCGCCGCCGATCGGCTCGGCCAGCGACGGATCGGCGTCGGCGAGCGCGAGCACCGACATGAGGTCGGAGCCGTAGCGGCGCAGCAGGTGCTCGACCCGGGCCACGTGCAGGCCCGCGGCGGTCGCAATGCGCTCGCGGGAGTTCCACGCCGCCTGGTAGCCCGGGGCGCCGAGCAACGGGATCCGCTCTGTGCACGAGGGCGGCACGCGCTCGTCGAGGGCGTGGACGGCGGCGTCCACGGCGTCCCGGGCCATCACCCGGTAGGTCGTGTACTTGCCCCCGGCGACGACGACGAGACCGGGCACGGGGTGGGCGACGACGTGCTCGCGCGAGAGCGCCGAGGTGTTCTCCGACTCCCCCGACAGCAGCGGACGCAGACCGGCGTACACGCCCTGGACGTCGGCGTGCTGCAGCGGCGTCGTCAGCCACTTGTTCGCCTCGGCGAGCAGGTAGTCGATGTCGCCGCGGCTCGCGGCCGGGTGAGCCTTGTCGAGCGACCAGTCGGTGTCGGTCGTGCCGATGATCCAGTGCCGCTTCCACGGGATGATGAACAGGACGCTGCTCGCGGTCCGCGTGATGATCCCGGTCGAGGCGTGGATGCGGTCGCGCGGCACCACGAGGTGGACACCCTTGGACGCGCGGACGTGGAACTGCCCGCGCTCCCCCACCATCGCCTGGGTCTCGTCGGTCCAGACGCCGGTGGCGTTGACGACCTGCTTGGCGCGGATCTTCCACTCCAGGCCGGACTCGGTGTCGCGCACCCGTGCGCCGACGACCCGCTCCCCCTCGCGCAGGAAGCCGATGACGCGCACGCGGGACGCGCAGTGCGCCCCGTAGGCGGCGGCGGTCCGGACGAGGTTCACGACGTACCGGGCGTCGTCGACCTGGGCGTCCCAGTACTGGATGGCGCCGACGAGAGCGTCCGCCTTCAGTGCCGGCGCTGCCCGCAGGGCCTGACGCCGCGTCAGGTGACGGTGCCGCGGGACGCCGGTCTTCCCCGGTGCCGCGGCGGCGAGGGTGTCGTAGAGCGCGATGCCGGCGCCGACGTACGGCCGCTCCCAGTGCTTGGTGAGCGGGTACAGGAACGGAACCGGGCGGACCAGGTGCGGCGCGATCTCGGTGAGCAGCAGCGAGCGCTCGGTCAGCGCCTCGCGCACCAGTCGGAAGTCGAGCATCTCCAGGTAGCGGAGACCGCCATGGATCAGCTTGCTCGACCGGCTCGACGTCCCGGCGCCGAAGTCGCGCACGTCGACGAGCCCGACGTCGAGCCCCCGCGTCACCGCGTCCAGGGCCGTGCCCGCGCCGACGATGCCGGCGCCGACGACGAGCAGATCCAGTTCCCGCCCCGCCAGCGCCGAGCACGCCGCCGCGCGCTCGGCCGGCCCGAAAGTCGGAGTCCCCACGCGCTCAGCGTAGGCGGTGACGGGCTCCCACCGCGGAGGACCGTTCCCAGCCGGACGTTCTAGCGTGGCGGGCATGACCTCTGAGCACGCCCGGACGCTGCGCGCGCTGCACCGCCCCGGCGACCCGCTCCTGCTCCCGAACGCCTGGGACGCCGACACGGCCCGGCTCGTCGTCGAGGCGGGCTACCCCGCGGTCGCCACGAGCTCCGGGGCGGTCGCCGCCGCCCTCGGGTTCTCCGACCACGAGGCCGCACCGGCCGACGCCATGCTCGACGCGGCGGCCCGGATCGCGGCCGCCGTCGACGTCCCGGTCACGGTCGACGCCGAGGCCGGGTACGGCCTCGAACCGGAGGTCCTCGCGGACCGCCTGCTCGCCCTCGGCGCGGCCGGGTGCAACCTCGAGGACACCGACCACAAGACCGGCGAGCTGCGCCCGATCGCCGAACAGGCGGCGTTCCTGCGCACCGTGCGCCGTGCTGCCGGGCGGTCGCTGGTGCTGAACGCCCGCATCGACGTCTTCGTCGCGAGCTTCCCCGACCCCGCCGCCGACCAGTCCGCGTTCCTCGGCGACGCCCTGGACCGTGCCGCCGCCTACCTGGACGCCGGCGCCGACTGCGTCTACCCGATCCTCGTCCGGTCCGCGGACCTCGCGGCGCAGTTCGTCAGCGCCGCGAACGCGCCGGTGAACCTGCTCGCGCACCCGATGACGTTCCCGCCGGACGCGGCCCGGGCCGCCGGTGCGGCCCGGATCTCCCTCGGCACCGGTCTGTGGCGGGCCCAGCGCCTCTGGCTCCGCGAGCAGCTCGGGGAGCTCCGCCTCGGCCGCCTGCCGAACTGACCGGTGAGGTGACAGTCCGTCAGGACGAGATGACGACCTCGACGCGCTGGAACTCCTTGAGCTCGGAGTAGCCCGTGGTCGCCATGGCGCGGCGGAGGGCGCCGACGAGATTCATGGAGCCGTCGGGCTGGCGCGCCGGACCCTGGAGGATCTCCTCGAAGGTCCCGATGGTGCCGACGTGCATGCGGGTGCCGCGCGGCAGGGCGGCGTGGTGCGCCTCCGCGCCCCAGTGCCAGCCCTGGCCCGGCGCCTCGACGGCGCGGGCGAGCGGCGAGCCGATCATCACCGCGTCCGCGCCGAGCGCGAGCGCCTTGGTGATCTCGCCCGAGCTCGTCATGCCGCCGTCGGCGATGACGTGGACGTAGCGGCCGCCGGACTCGTCGAGGTAGTCGCGGCGCGCGGCCGCGACGTCGGCGATCGCGGACGCCATCGGCACCGAGATGCCGAGCACCTCCGCGGTCGTGTGCGCCGAACCGCCGCCGAAGCCGACGAGCACGCCGGCGGCGCCGGTGCGCATCAGGTGCAGCGCCGCCTGGTAGGTGGCGCAGCCACCGACGATGACGGGCACGTCGAGCTCGTAGATGAACTGCTTGAGGTTCAGCGGTTCGGCCCGGTGCGAGACGTGTTCGGCGGAGACCGTCGTGCCGCGGATGACGAACAGGTCGACCCCGGCGTCGACGACCGCGCGCCAGTACTGCGCGGTCCGCTGCGGCGAGAGCGCGGCCGCGGTGGTGATGCCGGCGTCGCGCATCGTCTTGATCCGGGCGCCGATCAGTTCTTCCTTGATCGGCTCGGCGTAGATCTGCTGCAGCCGCGCGGTCGCCGCGTGGTCGGGCAGCGAGACGATCTCGGCCAGCAACGCGGCCGGGTCGTCGTAGCGCGTCCACAGACCTTCGAGGTCGAGCACGGCGAGACCGCCGAGGTTGCCGATCCCGATCGCGGTCTCCGGGGAGACCACCGAGTCCATCGGCGCGACCATGATCGGCAGGTCGAAGTGGTACGCGTCGATCTGCCAGGCGACCGAGACCTCTTCGGGGTCGCGGGTCCGCCGGCTCGGCACGATCGCGACCTGGTCCAGACCGTAGGCCACCCGGCCGCGCTTGCCGCGGCCGATCTCAATCTCAGACACAGGTCACCGTGAGTGGTAGTTGGGAGCCTCGACGGTCATCTGCACGTCGTGGGCGTGGCTTTCCTTCAGACCGGCGGAGGTGATCCGCACGAACGTCCCGCGCTCGTGCAGCTCGGACACCGTACGCGCTCCGACGTACCCCATCGACGTCCGCAGGCCGCCGGCGAGCTGGTGCACGACCGCCTCGAGCGGGCCGCGGTAGGGCACCTGACCCTCGACACCCTCGGGGACGAGCTTGTCGTCGGAGTGCACGTCGTCCTGGAAGTACCGGTCCTTCGAGTACGACCGGGTCGCCCCGCGCGTCTGCATGGCGCCGAGCGACCCCATGCCGCGGTAGGACTTGTACTGCTTGCCGTTGATGAACAGGAGCTCGCCGGGGCTCTCCTCGACACCCGCGAGGAGGCTGCCGAGCATCACGGTGTCGGCACCGGCCACCATCGCCTTGGCGATGTCACCGGAGTACTGCAGGCCACCGTCACCGATCAGCGGGACGCCGGCCGGACGCGCCGCGAGCGAGGCCTCGTAGATGGCGGTCACCTGCGGGACGCCGATGCCGGCCACGACGCGCGTGGTGCAGATCGAGCCCGGGCCGATGCCGACCTTGATGCCGTCCGCGCCGGCGTCGATGAGCGCCTGCGCACCCTCGCGGGTGGCGACGTTGCCGCCGACGACGTCGATCTCCGTCGCGCTCGCGTCGAGCTCGCGGCGCAGGCGGGCGACCATCTCCAGGACCGCGCGGGAGTGCCCGTGCGCCGAGTCCACGACGAGGAAGTCGACGCCGGCCTCGACGAGCGCCATCGCGCGCTTGTAGGAGTCCTCGCCGACACCCACCGCGGCACCGACGACCAGCCGGCCGGAGGCGTCCTTGGTCGCGTGCGGGTACTTCTCGGTCTTCGCGAAGTCCTTGACGGTGATCAGGCCCTTGAGGCGGCCCGCGTCGTCGATCAGCGGAAGCTTCTCGATCTTGTGCTCGCGCAGCAGCGCGAAGGCCTCCTGCCGGCCGGTCCCGACCGGGGCCGTGATCAGCGGGGCCTTCGTCATCACGTCGCGGACGAGACGTGTGGAGTCGCTCTCGAAGCGGATGTCGCGGTTGGTCACGATGCCGAGCAGCACGCCGTCGCCGTCGACGACGGGCACCCCGGAGATGCGGTACCGGCCGCACAGCACGTCGACGTCACCGATGGTGGCGTCCGGGCTGATCGTGATCGGCTGCGCGACCATGCCGGCCTCGGAGCGCTTCACGACGTCGACCTGCTCGGCCTGGTCGCTGATCGAGAGGTTGCGGTGCAGCACGCCGACGCCGCCCTGGCGGGCCATCGCGATCGCCATGCGCGCCTCGGTGACGGTGTCCATCGCCGAGGAGATCAGCGGCACCTTGAGCGAGATCCGCCGCGAGAGCCGACTGGTCGTGTCGACGTCGTTCGGCAGGACGTCGGAGGCCCCGGGCAGGAGCAGGACGTCGTCGAAGGTGAGGCCCAACCGCGCGAACTTGGCCGGGTACTGCGTCGAGGGGTCCGAGGGGGAGGTCACGTGGGTGGGCACCTTCTCACTCGCAGCGGGGAGTGCCCTTCATGCTACCCGCGCGGATTTGTCCCCCCGGCCGCGCGCGGTGTGCCCTGGCTTACGGGCCCCACGGTCGGCTGCCGCGATCCGGGCTACTTGTCCCCGCCGAGGATTCCCTCGAGGATCGGCGCCCAGGTCGGCGCGCGCATCTCCTCGATCGGGAGGTCCGGCAGCGGCTCGAGCTTCTGCTCGGCGCGGTCGGCGACCTTGTCCTTCGCCTGCTTCAGGTCTTCCTTGGGTGACGTCGGAAGCTTGTCGGTCGGCTTCACCTGCGGGTCGAGGACGTCGCTGGGCTTGTGGTCCGGGCTGAGCACGCCCTCGCCCGGGACGACGTCGACGCGGTCGCCCTCACGCTCCGCCGGCACGACGGCCCGGTCGGCCTCGGCGGCCTCGTCGGAGAACGCCTGGTGCCAGCGGTCGCGCAGCTCGATCAGGTTGGCGCGCAGCGACGAGAACTTCTGCGGGTCCTCGGCGCCCTCGATGTTGGTGCGGGCCTTCTCCAGCAGGTCACGCGCCTGACGCAGGTCGTGGTCGGCCAGCGCCTTGTCGGCGGCGTTGAGCATGCGCGAGATTCGCTCGGAGTCCGACTTCTGCGGTGTGACCTGCTCGGTCACCGAACCGACGACGCGGCGGATGTTCTCCAGCGGCCCACCGTCGCCGGTGACCGCGGCCGAGACTCCGCCGATCCCGAGGACGAGCGAACCGACGGTGACGACGGCGGCCGCGCGGTGCGCGACGAGGAACTTCGCCCTCGCGCCGCGGCGCGGCAGGACGAGCGGCTCGGCGATCGGCGGCGCCGGCACGAGCGCGGGCGCGGCGGCGAAGATCTCCTCGGCGTGCGCCGGGGTCTCCTCCAGCAGCGTGGTGAGCGGCCCCGGGCGGGAGTCGATCTCGTGGACGTAGGCGGCCAGGAGTCCCGCGATGGGGTCGTCCGTGGTGTCGACACGTTGCCGGGCGCCCAGGGCGTCGAGCAACAGGTCGTCGGCGTGCAGGGCCGCGAACTTCAGTTCCTCGGACATCAGGCCGTGGCCTCCTCGGCGGACCCCTTGGCGGCCTCGTCGGCCGCCAGGGTGCGCAGTCGGTTGAGCGCGCGGTGCTGGGCGACCCGGACGGCACCGGGCGTCATTCCCAGCGCACGGCCGGTCTCCTCGGCGGAGAGCCCGACCGCGACGCGCAGCACGAGCAGTTCCTGGAGGTTCTCGGGCAGGCGCGAGAGCAGGTCGCGGGCGTGGGCGGCGTCGGCGGCCGCCAGCGCTGCCTCCTCGGGCCCGAGCGCGGTGTCCGTGCGCTCGGGGACGTCGGCGGTGGGGGTGGCGGCACGCATGGCGGCCCGCTGGACGTCGGCGACCTTGCGTGCCGCAATGCCGAACACGAAGGCCTCGAACGGGCGGCCCTCGTCCCGGTAGCGCGGCAGTGCGGTCAGCACGGCGATGCAAGCCTCCTGTGCCGCGTCGTCCGCGGCGTACTCGGCGCCGGGCAGGCGACCGAGTCGTCCCCTGCAGTACCGGAGCACCATCGGGCGGATCGTCGCGAGCAGCGCGTCCATGGCGCCGCGGTCTCCCGCAATGGCGGCCGCTGCCAGGTCGCGCAGATCGATCCGATCCGTCCGACTTCCCATCGGATCCGGATCGGACGGCGTTACGCCGGCGACCGCCATGTGACCATTTTGCTACCTCACGAGCCCTCGGCGCAGCGCGATGGCCACAGCGTGGGCCCGATCCGCGGCCCCGAGCTTGCGGAAAAGCCGTCTGGCGTGCGTCTTCACGGTGTCCTCGGACAGATAAAGTCCGCGGCCGATCTCCGCGTTCGACTGCCCCTCGCACATCCCGGCGAGGACCTCGAGCTCACGCTCGGTCAGCGCCGGTGGCGGACTGTGATCACCGTCACCGTCGGTTCCGGCCCCGTTGCTGTGCGGCTCGGTCAGCGCCTGGCCGACGGCGACCCGCACCTCGGCCCGCGAGGCGTCCTTCCGCAGGTAGCCGCGAGCCCCCGCGGCGACGGCCGCGACGACCGCCGCGTCCGGGTCCTCGGGACGCGTCAGCAGCAGCACGCGGGCGGACGGGTCGGCCGCGCGGATCCGGCGCACCGCGCCCGCTCCCCCGCGCTGCGTCAGCGCCGCGTCCACCAGGACGAGGTCCGGCGGCTGCGCCCGGACGTGCTCGATCGCCTCGTCCTCGGTGGCCGCCATGACCACCTTCTCCACACCCTGCACCCCGTTCACCGCGCGCCGCAGCTGCTCGCGGATCAGCGGGGAACCGTCACACACCAGGACAGTCGACATGGCACCTCCTGGGCGGAACGTATCGCCCGGTTCCAGGGGGACACGGGTTATTGCGCCATTCCGGTTAAGGGGTGTTTCGCACTCGGCTACCGGGGATCCGGACAACTCCGGGCGAATCCGGACAAACGCGCAGACCGAATCGGGAGAGTCCGGACTTAACGCAACGACCCGGCCCCCTCCGGGGACCGGGTCATCTGCTGCGGGCCGGGAACGCTGCGAGGGCCGCGGGCCCGCCGCGTGAAGGTCGCCGGCGCCGGAGGAGCGAGCCACTGACCGGGCGTCAGCCCGGCCAGTGCCTCGCGACCGGAGGAGCTGGCGACCGCAACGGCGGCGGCCCCGCGCCCCGAGCGCGACGCGCGCGGAGCGCGCCAATGAATCAGTGGCCGTGGCCGTGGCCGTGGCCACCGGCGTCGGGGGCCTCCTCGGCCGGCTTCTCGGCGACCAGGGTCTCGGTCGTCAGCAGCATGCTGGCGATCGAGGCCGCGTTCTGGACCGCGGAGCGGGTGACCTTGACCGGGTCGATGACGCCCTGCGCGAGCAGGTCGCCGTACTCGCCCGTGGCGGCGTTGAAGCCCTTGCCCGACTCGCGGACCTTGGCGACGACGACGTAGCCCTCGTGGCCGGCGTTCTCGGCGATCCAGCGCAGGGGCTCGTCCACCGCGCGGCGGACGATCTGCACACCGGTTGCCTCGTCGCCGGTCAGGCCGAGGTTGCCGTCGAGCACCGCGGACGCGGTCACCAGCGCCGCGCCACCGCCGGAGATGATGCCCTCCTCGATCGCGGCGCGCGTCGCGGAGACGGCGTCCTCGATGCGGTGCTTGCGCTCCTTGAGCTCGACCTCGGTGGCCGCACCGACGCGGACGACGCAGACGCCGCCGGCGAGCTTCGCGAGGCGCTCCTGGAGCTTCTCGCGGTCCCAGTCGGAGTCGGTGTTCTCGATCTCCGCGCGGATCTGCGAGACCCGGGCGGCGATGTCGTCCTGGTTGCCCTGGCCCTCGACGATCGTGGTGTCCTCCTTGGTCACCACGACGCGGCGGGCCTGGCCGAGCACCTCGAGGCCGACCTGGTCCAGCTTGAGGCCGAGCTCGGGGCTGACGACCTCCGCGCCGGTCAGCACCGCGATGTCTTCGAGCATCGCCTTGCGGCGGTCACCGAAACCGGGCGCCTTGACGGCGACCGAGGTGAACGTGCCGCGGATCTTGTTGACGACGAGCGTCGACAGGGCCTCACCCTCGACGTCCTCGGCCACGATCACCAGCGGCTTGCCGGCCTGTGCGACCTTCTCGAGGATCGGGAGCAGGTCCGCGATCGAGGAGATCTTGCCGGAGTTGAGCAGGATGTAGGCGTCCTCAAGGACGGTCTCCATGCGCTCCGCGTCGGTGACGAAGTACGGCGACAGGTAACCCTTGTCGAACTGCATGCCCTCGGTGAACTCGAGGTCCACGCCCATCGTGTTCGACTCCTCGACGGTGATGACACCGTCCTTGCCGACCTTGTCGAACGCGTCGGCGATCAGGTCACCGACGCTGCGGTCCTGCGCGGAGATCGTGGCCACGTTGGCCATGTCGTCACGGGTGTCGACGCTGCGCGAGTTCTCGAGCAGACGCTCCGAGAGCGCCTTGGTCGCCGCGTCGATGCCCTTCTTCAGGCTCATCGGGTTCACGCCGGCCGCGACGGTGCGCAGACCCTCGTGGACCATCGCCTGCGCGAGCACGGTCGCCGTGGTCGTGCCGTCACCGGCCACGTCGTTGGTCTTGGTGGCGACCTCCTTGGCGAGCTGCGCGCCCAGGTTCTCCCACGGGTCGTCGAGCTCGACCTCACGCGCGACGGTGACGCCGTCGTTGGTGATCGTCGGAGCGCCGAACTTCTTGTCGATGACGACGTTGCGGCCCTTCGGGCCGAGCGTCACCTTGACGGCGTTGGCGAGGGCGTCAACGCCCCGTTCGAGGCTGCGGCGTGCGGCCTCGTCGTACTGCAGGATCTTCGGCATCGCCGGGACTGTCCCCTCTGACTACGTCTGATGTCAGCCCGCCGGACGCGACCGCCCCGGGGCCCGGCGCTTCGAACGGAGCACGGTGGGCCGACCGGGGCGGACGGAGTTCAGCGAACTGGATTGCTGCGACTACTTGCTGATCTTCGCGAGCAGGTCGCGCGCGGAGAGGATCAGGTACTCCTCGCCGCCGTACTTGACCTCGGTGCCGCCGTACTTGCTGTAGAGCACGACGTCGCCGACCGCGACGTCGAGCGGAAGGCGCTGGCCCTCCTCGAAACGACCCGGGCCGACCGCGATGACCTCGCCCTCCTGGGGCTTCTCCTTGGCGGTGTCCGGGATGACGAGGCCCGAAGCGGTCGTGGTCTCAGCCTCGAGCGGCTTGACGACGACGCGGTCCTCGAGCGGAGTGATCTTGGTGGTCATTCCTGCTGACCTTCCCCTTCTTACGAACGTGGGGTCACCTGAATGCGAATGGGTGTCCAGTGGACGCGTTCCGGACTGCCGTCGCGGGGGTCAGGCCGGGGTGCGAATGTGTTGGCAGACTCCAGGGGAGAGTGCCAACGCCGACCCTATGCAAGCGTTAGCACTCAGTCAACTTGAGTGCCAATGCCAGGGCCAAGAAATTCAGCAGGAGGCGTCGCCGTGGATCTCGCCGCGTTCGGCGCCCTGCGAACCCCGGCCGGAGCCGCCGTGCTGGCCGAACTCGCGGCCGCGGGCCCACTTGACGACGCCGCCGCGCTGCGCCTCGGGACGCGGCTGCGGCGCGACCACCCGGCCGAGTTCGTCGCGGCGGCCCTGACCCAGGCCCGACTGCGGGAGCGTGCCGTCGCCAAGTTCGGGCCCGCCGCGGCGCGGATGTGGTTCACCCCCGCCGGACTGGAGCAGGCCACCCACCCGGTCGTCGCCGCGCACCGGGCGGCCCGCGTCGCCGCGGCGCTCGGCCCCGGGGCGACGGTGTTCGACCTGTGCTGCGGGATCGGGACGGACTCGCTCGCCCTGCGCGCCGCGGGCCTGGTCGTCACCGCCGTCGACGCCGACCCCCTCACCGCCGCGGTGGCGGCGGCCAACCTCACCCTCGACTCCCCCACTGGAGATGACATCTCCAGTGCCGGGGTCGTGGTGGGGGACGTCCGGGAGGTCGACCTCGGGGACGCGGCGGTGTTCGTGGACCCGGCCCGGCGGGCGGCGCGGGGCCGGGTGTTCGACCCGGACGCCTACGCGCCGCCGTGGTCGTTCGTGCGGGAGCTGCTGCGCCGGCCGGCGACCGTAGCGAAGGTGGCCCCGGGCATCCCGCACGACCTGCCGGAGCCGGAGGTCGCGATCGAGTGGGTGTCCCTGCGCGGCGAGGTGAAGGAGGCCGCGCTGTACTCCCCCGGGCTCGTGGCCGGTCCGGCCGACGGCGCCCGGCGGCGCGCCACGCTTCTGCCCGGCGGGCACACCCTGAGCGCGGTCGGCCCCGACTCCGCCGACGAGCCGCCCCCGGTCGGCGACCCCGGCCGGTTCCTCTACGAACCCGACGGCGCGGTGATCCGCGCCCACCTGGTCGGCGCCGTCGCTGCCGCCGTCGACGGCCGGCTGCTGGATCCGACGATCGCCTACGTCACCGCGGACGCTCTCGTCCCCACGCCGTTCGCGACGGCGTACGAGGTCACCGACGTCCTGCCGTTCTCGGTGCCGCGGCTGCGGGCGGTTCTGCGCGAGCGCGGGGTGGGTGTCGTGGTCGTGAAGAAGCGCGGGGTGGACGTCCTGCCCGAACAGCTGCGCCGCGACCTGCTGAAGGGATCGCGCGGTTCGGCCGCGGCGACCGTGGTGGTGACCCGACACGGCAAGGGCCGGATCGCGCTGCTGGTGCGGCCGGTCAGCCCGCCGCCGCCGGATCCAGCGCCCGCCGCATGATCAGCGCCCCGACACCGTCGGCGTAGTAACGCGGCCGCTCGGCGATGCGCTCGAACGCACGCTTCTCGTAGAGCCGGATCGCGGCCGGGTTGTCGGCCCGCACCTCGAGCAGGACCTCGGAACATCCGCGGTTCTGAGCCTCCGTCAGCAGAGCGTCGAGCAGGACAGCGCCCAACCCGGCTCCCTGGCGGTCCCGGCGCACCGCAACGGTCTGGACGTCACCGGTGCCGTCGATCGCCGCCAGCCCCACGTAGCCGACGATCTCCTCCCCCTCCACCGCGGCGCGGTACCAGCGGGTCTCGGGGATCCCGGCGAGCTCGCCCCAGAAGGTCTCCGCCGACCACGCGTCCACGCCGAACAGGTCGGCCTCGATCGCCGTGAGCGTCTCCACGTCCCACCAGCGGATCGGGCGCAGGTCCGCCACGGTGGTCAGCCCCCGACGCGCTTGCGGGCCCCGGGCTCGACGGCGTCCGGCTTGCGCAGGTACAGCGGTTCCAGCGGGAGCGTCTCCCGGCCGGCGGCGACGTACTCGGCGACGATCTCGGCCAGGTCGGCCGGGTCGGGGTACAGCGGGGGCCGCGCGCCGGGGAACGCCGCCGGGTACAGCACGCCGCCCTCACCGACGACCGGGCCGGAGTAGGGCACCTCGCCCGGCTTGTCGACCGCCGGGCCGGAGATCCGCTGCCCGTCGGCGTAGGTGGCCCAGTAGACCTCCTTGCGCCGGGCGTCCGTCGCGACGACGAACTCACCGTCGACGGTGCGGGCGGCCGCGCGGGCGAGGACGTCGAGCGAGCAGATCCCGTGCGCCGGGACGCCGAGCGCGTGCGACAGGGCGCGGGCCGTCATCAGCCCGACGCGCAGGCCCGTGTACGGGCCCGGGCCGACGCCCGCGGCGACACCGTCGAGCTGACGGGGCGTCACACCCGCCCGGGCCAGAACGGTCTCGACGTGGACGGCGAGCAGCTCGTTGTGCCGCCGGGCGTCGACGACGGACTCCGCCGCGAGGGTCTCGCCGTTGCGCCAGAGCGCGACCGAGACCGCGGGGGTCGAGGTGTCCAGAGCCAGCAGCAGCACGCGCGCAAGCGTAGGTCAGGCCCCGGACGGCACACACAGCGCCGCCGCGAGGTCGGTCCCGGCCCACCGGTCGCCCACTGCCGTGACCGTCACCGTGCGGATCGCGGCGCTCGGGTCGTCGGGGTCGGCGCCGGGCGGCGGCTCGGCCTGTCGCGTGAGCACGATCTCCAGCCGGTCGGCCGAGAGCTCCTCGACCAGCCCTGCGCCCCACTCGACGACGGTGACCGAGTCCGCCAGTGAGTACTCGAGGTCGAGGTCGGCGACCTCGAGGGCGTCAGCCATCCGGTAGGTGTCGACGTGGACGAGCGCCGGGCCGTCCCCGTCGGCGGGGTGCACCCGGGAGATCACGAACGTCGGCGACGCCACGCGGCCACGGACGCCGAGGGCGGCCCCGAGCCCCTGCGTCAGCGTCGTCTTGCCCGCGCCGAGGTCGCCGGTGAGTACCAGCAGGTCCCCGGCCCGCAGCACCGTCGCCAGCCGGGCCCCGAAGGCCTGCATGTCGGCCGCGGTCGGGATCTCGAGCACGAGGGGCGAGGTCATGAGGACGATCCTGACGCAGGCCGGCGCCGCTTGCCCGTCGGGGCAGCGGTCAGGCGCACCCGCTCCAGCAGTCGGCGCAGCGCGGCGTTGACCTCCTCCGGGTCCTCGAGCTGCACGAGGTGCCCGGACTCGGGGAGCACGAGCAGCTCCGCCTCCGGCAGCAGGTGCGCCATCGCGCGGCTGTGGTCCGCGGGCGTGAGCATGTCGCGCTCGGCCGCCACGATCAGCGTCGGGCAGGTCGAGAAGACCGGGATCGCGGCCTCCTTGTCGTGCCGGTCGAACTCGGCGAAGAACTCGGCGAACACGTCCAACGGCGTCGAGGAGAGCAGCCGGCCCGCGAACCGCACCAGCGAGGTCGGGGCGTCCGCGCGGCCGAACGAGAGGCGGCGGGTGATCATCAGCCCGATGCCGCGGTCGGCCTTCATCCCGCGGCGCACCGCCAGCGGGTTGGTGGCGACGCGATTCACGACGGTGGGGGCGACGGGCCAGAGCCGCTGCACGATCGCGGCCGGCAGGCCGAGCGTCATCTCCGCGAGCCGGCCCGGCGAGGTGGCGAGCAGCGCGACCCCGACGATCCGGTCACCGAACAGCTTCGGGTGCGCGTCGGCGTAGCCCATGACGACCATCCCGCCGAGCGAGTGCCCGACGAGGACCACCGGGCCGTTCGGCGCCACGGCCTGCAGCACGGAGTGGAGGTCGTCCGCGAGCTGCTCGATCGTGGCGTGCTCGGGCGCCCCGCGACCGGACCGGCCGTGCGCACGCTGGTCGTAGAAGACCAGGCGGCCCAGGTCGCGCAGGTCGCGGCGCTGGAAGTGCCAGCAGTCCATCGGCAGGCAGAAGCCCGGGAGGAAGACGACCGTCGGTGCGCCCGCGGGCGCACCCTCGGGCTCCTCGACCTCGACGACGAGCTCGACCCCGTCGTTCGCGGTCACGACGATCGGGTCGGTGTGCAGCGACCCGAAGGGTTCGTTGCGCAGCGGGTCCGGACGGGCGGCGGCACGCGCCCGGGCGTAGCGGCGGGCCCCGGCCGTGGCGAGAGCACCACCCGCCATGAGACCGGCACTGACCGCCCAGCGCAGCGCACCTGACCCAGCGTCAGCTGCGGTGTCGGTCATGCCGAGCGGTTCGGTCGAACTCATGCGCCGGTGTACACCCGCGGGATCCGCGCCCCGATCCCGGTGACGACCTCGTAGGTGATCGTGCCGATCGTGTCGGCCCACTCCTGGACCGTGGGCTCGCCGCGGTCGCCGGGGCCGAACACGAGCACCTCGTCGCCGGCGGCGACGTCGAGGTCACCGAGGTCGAGCACGACCTGGTCCATGCAGACGCGGCCGGCGATCGCCACGCGCCGTCCGCCGACCAGCATCGGGCCGCGGCTGCTGGCGGTCCGCGGAATGCCGTCCGCGTAGCCGATCGGCACGATGCCGAGCCGCGTCGGCCGGTCGGTGACGTAGGTGTGGCCGTAGGAGACGCCCTGCCCGGCCGGGACGGCCTTGGTGAGCAGCAGGCGCGCGGCGAGCGTCATCGCCGGCCGCAGGCCGAAGTGCGCGGAGTCGCCGAGCTCGGGAATCGGCGAGAAGCCGTAGGCCGCGATGCCGGGGCGGACGAGGTCGAAGTGGGTCTCGGGCAGGTTCACGACGGCCGCGGAGTTCGCGAGGTGCCGCACCTCCGGCCGGACGCCGGCGCGCTCGGCCGCGCGGACCGCGGCGGTGAACGCCTCGACCTGGGCCGCGATGCTCGGGTGTCCCGGTTCGTCGGAGCACGCGAGGTGCGACCAGATCCCGACGACCTGGACGCGGCCGGCCGCCTGTTCCTTGAGGGCGGCCGCGACGAGGTCGTCCCAGTCGGCCGCCGTGGCGCCGCCGCGACCCAGCCCGCTGTCGATCTTCAGGTGCAGCCGGGCGGTCCGGCCGGCGGACTCCGCGGCCGCGGCGACCTGCTCGACGGCCCACACAGCGTTGGCGGACAGGTCGACGTCCGCGGCGACCGCCGGCTCAAGGTCCGCCCCCGGCGCGATCAGCCAGCACAGCACCCGGGCGTCGTCGGGGCCGATCCCGGCCGCGCGCAGCCCGAGGGCCTCCTCCAGCACGGCCGCCCCGAGCCAGGTCGCGCCGCCGGCGATCGCCGCCCGCGCGACGGGGACCATGCCGTGGCCGTAGGCGTCGGCCTTGACCACGGCCATGACCTCGGCCGCACCCGCGTGACCACGCAGCGCGACGACGTTCGAGCGCACGGCGGCCAGGTCGACACGGGCCTGCGCGTTCCCGAGGGGCGGACTGGAGTCGCTCATCGCTCCCCATCCTTGCACCGCGACACGCCGGGCGCTGGGCGGCGGGGGCTCGCACCGGACAAATGCGCCGGGGGCGAACCGGACACTCCACCGCATCCCCGGACAGAAACACGAAAGCAGATCACGTTTCTGTCACGGGAGACCCTCATCCGTTTGAAGGATGTCCAAATCATCCGAACGCCGCGCAACCGTGACCCAGGTCATGTCGTCTCATGGTGCACAGAGCGGACGGTAACCGTCCGCCCCCTTGGGGAGGGGGTTCGGCCATGGCGCAGAACCAGATCCGAATCGAGCGCAAGACCCTGGCCAAGAAGGGCAAGGGGACCAGCGCCCAGCAGTCGCGCCGCGACCCGAGCTCGCTCGATCTCCGCAGTCCGTCCGGGCGCAAGCTCCCGTACTAGTCCGTCCACCGGCGCCGCCGGGGTCGTTCAGGCCCCGGCCACGTGCCGCCAGGCGGCCGGCAGGGCCGCCACGATGTCCGTTGCCGTGACCGGCCCCGGGGCCACCAGGTCCGCCTCGGCACCGTCCGGCTCCGCCGCGAGGCGGGCCGCCAGCCCGTGCAGGTAGGCGGCCGTCGCCGCCGCGTCCACCGGCTCCCGGCCCGCGGCGAGCAGGGTTCCGGCCAGGCCGGCCAGCACGTCACCGCTCCCGGCGGTCGCCAGGCGCGGCGTCCCGGTCGGGTTCACGCGGACCGGGCCGTCCGGGGGGACGACCACCGTCGTCGAGCCCTTGAGCAGCACCGTCGCCCCGTACCGGGCGGCTGCGCGCCGTGCGTGTGTCAGTCGCGCGGCCTCGACCGCGGCCGGTCCGACCTGCAGCAGGCGTCCGAGCTCCCCCGCGTGGGGCGTCAGCAGCGTCGGGGCCGATCGTTCCGACCCGCCGGCCTCGGCGAGCAGCGTGAGGCCGTCCGCGTCGACGAGGACGGGCACGTCGCTGTCCAGGACCTCGGCCAGGCGCCGCCGGGCCTTCTTGTCCGTGCCCAGCCCCGGCCCGACGACCCACGCCTGGACCCGCCCGGCCTCGCTCGGCAGCCCGTCGGTCACGACCGCCTCCGGCCAGGCCGCGCGGACGGCGTCCGCGACCCGCCCCGGCCCGGCGAACCGCACCATGCCCGCGCCGGCGCGCAGGGCCCCGCCGACGGCGAGCACCGCGGCGCCGGGATAGGTCTTCGAACCCGCGACGACGCCGACGACACCGCGGCGGTACTTGTCGGCGGTCGGCAGCAGCCACCCGAACGGCACCAGGACGTCGGCGTCCTGCAGCGCGCACGCCGCCGGGTCCGGCAGGTGGTCGCCGAGACCGATGTCCACCAGCGTCGCTGCCCCGGCGTGACTCGCGCCGGGGTCGATCAGCAGGCCGGGCTTCCAGGTCCCGAACGTGACGGTCACGTCGGCGTGCACCGCGGCGCCGACGACCTCGCCGGTGTCCGCGTCCACGCCGCTGGGGAGGTCGACGGCCACGATCAGCCCGCCACCGAGCTCGGCCCGGAGCACCAGCTCGGCCGCGTCGGGCCGCAGGCCGCCCGAGCCGCCGATGCCGACGATCCCGTCGAGGACGAGGTCGGCCCGGTCGAGGACCTCCGCGTCGCCGGCCACGCGCCCGCCCGCGCCGCGGAACGCCGCGAGCCCCCGGGCGTGAGCGCGGTCCGGGTTCAGCAGCAGCGCGTCCACCCGCGCGCCGCGGCGCGCCAGCTGGGCACCGGCGTACAGCGCGTCCCCGCCGTTGTCGCCGCTGCCGACGAGCAGGACGACCCGGGCGGCGTAGACCCGGCCGAGCAGACCCGCGCACGCGGTCGCGAGCCCGGTCGCGGCCCGGTTCATCAGGACGTCCTCGCCCGGCCCGGTCCTGCGCAGCTCGGCGATCAGGGCCGCCTCGGCGGCTCGGACGTCGGCGACGGAGTGCGCGGTCCGCATGACTACTCCTGGGTCGGGTTCTCGGGGATGTCCGAGGGCGGCGCGAACGGCGGCCCGAGTCCGGTCGAGGCGGCGGCACCGATCGGCGGGGTCCCCCACCCCTCGGCGACCACCATCGCGGAGGCGACCCCGGCGTCGTGGGAGAGCGAGATGTGCCAGGCGGAGACCCCGAGCAGTCGTGCCCGCTCAGCGACGGTCCCGCGGACGGTCAGCGTCGGCCGGCCGCTGCGGTCGGACAGGATCTCCGCGTCGTGCCACTGGAGCCCGCTCGGGGCGCCGAGGGCCTTCGCGATCGCCTCCTTCGCCGCGAACCGGGCCGCGAGCGAGGCCGTCCCCCGCGTCAGCTCGGCCGGGGTGAACAACCGGGGCCCGAGCCCCGGTGTCCGCGCCATCGCGGTGGCGAACCGGCCGATGTCGCAGACATCGATGCCGACTCCCACGATCACAACGCGAACCCTAGTGGCGTGCTCCTGCGGGATGACGTCCCTGGTGCGCGACTGTCAGCCCGTGGGAGGGCTGACACCCGCCCCTGCGGGACGTCATCCCGCAGGGGTGGCCGGGCGCTACTCGACGGTGACGGACTTGGCCAGGTTGCGGGGCTGGTCGACGTCGTAGCCCTTGACCGTGGCCATCTCGCAGGCGAAGACCTGCAGCGGGACGGTGGAGACCAGCGGCTGCAGCAGCGTCGGGACCTGCGGGATGCGGATCAGGGTGTTCGCGTACGGGACGACGGCCTCGTCGCCCTCCTCGGCGATGACGATCGTGTGGGCGCCACGGGCGCGGACCTCCTGGATCGAGGACACGATCTTGTCGTGGAGGCGGTGCCGCGCCGACGGGGACGGGACGGTGACGACGACCGGCACGCCCTCCTCGATCAGCGCGATCGGGCCGTGCTTGAGCTCGCCGGCGGCGAAGCCCTCGGCGTGCATGTACGCGAGCTCCTTGAGCTTGAGCGCACCCTCGAGCGCCACCGGGTACCCGACGTGGCGGCCGAGGAACAGCACCGACTTCTTGTCCTTGAGCGTGCGGGCGAGCGCGCGCACCGGCTCGATGGTCTCGAGGACCTTCTCGACCGCGGCGGGCATCTCGTTGATCTGGTCCATGACGGTGGCGATCTCGTCACCGAACTTCGTGCCGCGGACCTGCGCCAGGTACAGCCCGACGACGTAGCAGGCGACGATCTGCGCGAGGAACGCCTTCGTCGACGCGACCGCGATCTCCGGGCCGGCGTGGGTGTAGACGACCGCGTCGGACTCGCGCGGGATCGTCGAGCCGTTGGTGTTGCAGATCGCGAGCACCCGCGAGCGCTGCTCGCGCGCGTGCCGGACGGCCATCAGGGTGTCCGCGGTCTCGCCGGACTGCGAGATCGCGATGACCAGCGTCGAGCGGGACAGGATCGGGTCGCGGTAGCGGAACTCGCTCGCGAGCTCGACCTCGCACGGGATGCGGGTCCAGTGCTCGATCGCGTACTTGGCGATCAGGCCGGCGTGGAAAGACGTGCCGCAGGAGACGATGACGACCTTGTCGACCTCGCGGAGCTCCTCGTCCGACAGGCGCATCTCGTCGAGGACGAGCTGCCCGTCGAGACCGACGCGGCCGAGCAGGGTGTCGGCGATCGCCTTCGGCTGCTCGGCGATCTCCTTGAGCATGAAGTAGTCGTAGCCGCCCTTCTCGGCGGCGGCGGCGTCCCAGTCGACGTGGAACTGGCGCACGGCGGCCGGGGTCCCGTCGAAGTTGGTGACGGTGACGCCCTCGCGGCGCAGCTCGACGACCTGGTCCTGGCCCAGCTCGAGCGCCTCCCGCGTGTAGGCGATGAACGCGGCGACGTCCGAGGCGAGGAAGTTCTCGCCCTCCCCCAGACCGACGACGAGCGGGGAGTTCCGGCGGGCACCGACGACGACGTCCGGCAGGTCCGCGTGGACGGCGACGAGGGTGAACGCGCCCTCCAGCCGCTGGCAGACGCGACGCATCGCCTCGGCGAGGTTCCGGCCCGCGCCCTCGAACTCCTGCGAGAGCAGGTGCGCGACGGTCTCGGTGTCGGTGTCCGAGCTCAGCTCGCAGCCCGCGGACTCCAGCTCGTCCCGGAGCTGGGCGAAGTTCTCGATGATCCCGTTGTGGATCACCGCGACCTTGCCGGTGCAGTCCCGGTGCGGGTGGGCGTTGCGGTCGGTCGGGCCACCGTGGGTCGCCCAGCGGGTGTGTCCCATCGCCGTCTGCGACGCCGGCAGCGGCTCCTCCGCGAGCAGCGCGACGAGATTGCCGAGCTTGCCCGCCTTGCGGGCGACGCTCAGCTCACCGTCCGCCACCAGGGCCACGCCGGCCGAGTCGTAGCCCCGGTACTCCAGGCGCTTGAGCCCGGCGAGCACCACGTCGAGCGCATCCCGACCGACGGACTCGCCGCCGACATACCCCACGATCCCGCACATGATGATCAGCGTAGAGGCAGACGCCGCGCGGGACGGGCCGAACGACTCCAGCCGGGGCGCCGGACCCGCGCGCGACGGACCGAGCGGTCCGGGATGTCCGACTCGTCCCGCCCGATCGGGGGACCGGTCCGAGAAACCGCCGGAGCGACCCGGGTCAGGGCAACGGCAGGTGGAGCCGGACGGCGTCCGCGAGCCGGTCCGCGACCGTCTGCGCCTGCTCGGCGGAGGCGGCCTCGACCATCACGCGGACGACGGGCTCGGTGCCGCTCGGCCGCAGCAGGACGCGGCCGCTGGTGCCGAGTTCGGCCTCCGCGGCCGCGACGGCCTCGGCCAGGCCGGCGCTGTCCCCGATCCCGGCCCGGTTCACGCCCCGAACGTTGACCAGCACCTGCGGGAGCCGGGTCATCACCGCGGCGAGGTCGGCCAGGGACTGCCCGGTGTCCGCGATCCGGGCGAGCAGGTGCAGCCCGGTGAGGACGCCGTCCCCGGTGGTCGCGTGCTCGAGCATCACGACGTGGCCGGACTGCTCGCCGCCGAGGGTGAAGCTGGAGGCGCGCATCGCCTCCAGGACGTACCGGTCCCCCACCGCGGTGTCGACGACCTTGATCCCGGCGTCGGACATCGCCAGCCGGAACCCGAGGTTGCTCATCACGGTGACGACGACGGTGTCGTCGGCGAGCCGGCCGGCCTCCTTCATGGCGAGGCCGAGGATCGCGAGGATCTGGTCGCCGTCGACGAGGTTGCCCGCGGCGTCGACCGCCAGGCACCGGTCGGCGTCGCCGTCGAAGGCGAGGCCGGCCACGGCGCCGTGGGCGACGACCGCCGCCTGCAGGTCCTCCGGGTGGGTCGAGCCGCAGGCCTCGTTGATGTTCAGGCCGTCCGGGTCGCTGTGCAGCGTCACGACCTCGGCGCCGGCGGCGCGCAGCAGCGCCGGGGCGACCTCGGAGGCCGCGCCGTTCGCGCAGTCGATGACGACCTTCACGCCGTCGAGCCGGTTCGGCGCGGTGGTCAGCAGGAAGTCGAGGTAGCGGCGCAGGGCGTCGGCCTCGTCGCGCACCCGGCCGACGTCCCCGCCCGTCGGGCGCGTCCAGTCGGCGTCGAGGAGGGCGGCGATCTCGTCCTCGGTCGCGTCGGGGAGCTTGTGGCCGCCGCGCGCGAAGAACTTGATGCCGTTGTCCGGCGCCGGGTTGTGCGAGGCGGACAGCATGACGCCGAGGTCGGCCTCCAGGGCAGCCGTCAGGTGCGCGACGCCGGGCGTCGGCAGCACACCGACCCGGACGACGTCCGCCCCGGCGCTCGCGAGCCCGGCCACGACCGCGGCCTCAAGGAACTCCCCCGACGCGCGCGGGTCCCGGCCGACGACCGCCAGGGGGCGGCCCCCCGCCGCGCGCTGCGCCGAGAGCACCCGGGCTGCCGCGGCGGACAGATCCAGGGCCAGCTCCGCCGTCAGGTCGACGTTCGCGACCCCGCGGACGCCGTCCGTCCCGAACAACCGACCCATCTCGTACCCCTTGCGTGCGCGCGTGCCTGCGGCCGAACCCGGCCATGATCGCGTACACGATGGCGCACGGGGCCGGAAACGCACACGACCCGCGCCCCATCTCGGGGACACGGGTCGTGACGAAACGCTCGAATTACCGCTTCGAGTACTGCGGAGCCTTGCGGGCCTTCTTCAGGCCGTACTTCTTGCGCTCGGTGGCGCGAGGGTCACGGGTGAGGAAGCCGGCCTTCTTCAGCGTCGGGCGGTTGTGCTCGGCGTCGGCCTCGTTCAGCGAGCGGGCGACGCCGAGGCGCAGCGCGCCGGCCTGGCCGGAGACGCCGCCGCCGTGGATCCGGGCGAAGACGTCGTAGCTGTTCTCGAGCCCGAGGCTGACCAGCGGCTCCTTGACGATCTGCTGGTGGACCTTGTTCGGGAAGTAGTTCTCGAGGTCGCGACCGTTGATCTTCCACTTGCCGGTGCCGGGCACGATGCGGACGCGGGCGACCGCCTCCTTGCGACGACCGGTCGCCGCGCCGGGCTCGATGTTCGAGACCGGGGTGATCGTGGGCGCGGACTCGGTCGTGTAGGACTCGGGCGCGTTCTCCTCGAGGTCGGCGACCTCGGGGGTCTCGGCGGCTTCGGTGCTCACTGGCTCACCTGCGTGATCTCGAACGGAACGGGCTGCTGCGCCTGGTGCGGGTGCTCCGGCCCGGCGTAGACCTTCAGCTTGCGGAGCTGGGCGCGGCCCAGCGAGTTGTGCGGGAGCATGCCCTTGACGGCCTTCTCGACGGCCTTGCGGGGGCTGGTCTCCAGGAGCTCGGAGTAGGCGACGCCGCGGATACCGCCCGGGTACCCGGAGTGGCGCCACGCCTTCTTCTGGTTGAGCTTGTCGCCGGAGAGCGAGACCTTCGCCGCGTTGATGATCACGACGAAGTCACCGGTGTCGACGTGCGGCGCGAAGGTCGGCTTGTGCTTCCCGCGCAGCAGCTGGGCGGTCTGGCTGGCCAGCCGGCCGAGCACGACGTCCGTGGCGTCGATGACGTGCCACTGGCGCTGAATCTCGCCGGGCTTAGGGCTGTACGTGCGCACGTGAAAAGCCTTCGGTTCGCGGGGTCGGAGTCGGGTCCTACCGGACCCACCGGTGGTGCGGCGCCACAGAGAACTACAGGCGCTCCGCAACGACGGGCCAGCCTACCCGGCGGCTGCGCCCCGAGCAAAACCGGGGACCGCCCCGCGCTCAGCGGGCACGGACCACCCGGGCCTCGTCCCAGACCGGCTCCGCCGACTCGTGGACGACGCCGTCCGATCCGAAGACCAGAAAACGGTCGAACGAGCGGGCGAACCAGCGGTCGTGCGTGACCGACACCACGGTGCCCGAGTAGCTCGCCAGCCCCTCCTCCAGGGCCTCCGCCGAGTCCACGTCGAGGTTGTCGGTGGGCTCGTCGAGCAGCAGGAGCGTGGCCCCGGCGAGCTCCAGCAGCAGGATCTGGAACCGGGCCTTCTGGCCGCCCGAGAGCGTCCGGAACAGCTGGTCACCGGCCTGGTGCAGCTCGTAGCGGCGCAGCGCCCCCATCGCCTCGCCCCGGGGCAGGGCCTGCTCGGCAAGAATCTCCACGAGCGTGCGGGCGGCGAACTCCGGGTGGTCGGAGGTCTGGGAGAAGTGCCCGGGCACGACCCGCGCGCCGAGCCGGGCGACGCCGGTGTGCGCGACGCCGCCGTCCCCGTCGGGCAGCGCCCCCAGCAGCCGCAGGAAGTGCGACTTGCCGGACCCGTTGGACCCGAGGACCGCGATCCGCTCGCCGTAGCAGAACTCGGCGTCGAACGGGCGCATCAGCCCGGTCAGCTCCAGGCGCTCGCAGATCACAGCACGGACGCCGGTCCGGCCGCCGCGCAGGCGCATCGTGACGTTCTGCTCGCGGGGGCGTTCCTCCGGCGGGCCGGCCGCGTCGAAGCGCTCCAGACGCTTGATCGCGGCCTGGTACCGGCTGGCCATGTCGGAGTTGTAGGCCGCCTTGTTCTTGTAGAACAGCATCTGCTGGCGCAGCCGCTCGCGCTGCTCGTCCCAGCGGCGGCGGAGCTCGTCGAGCCGGGTGTGCCGGTCCAGCCGGGCCTGGTGATAACTGTCGAAGCCGCCGCCGTGCACCCACGCCGAGCCGCCCTCGACCGTGACGATCCGGTTCGCCGTCCGCGCCAGCAGCTCACGGTCGTGGCTGACGAACAGGACGGTCTTCGCCGTCGCGGCCAGCTGGTCCTCCAGCCAGCGCTTGCCGGGCACGTCGAGGTAGTTGTCGGGCTCGTCGAGCAGCAGGACCTCGTCCGGGCCGCGCAGCAGCGCCTCCAGGGCCAGGCGCTTCTGCTCACCGCCGCTCAGCGTCGCGAGATCCCGCCACTGGGCCCGTTCGTACGGCGTCCCGAGCGCCGCCTGGGTGCAGACGTCCCAGAGCACCTCGGCCTCGTAGCCGCCCGCGTCGGCCCAGTCCGCGAGGGCCTGGGCGTAGCGCAGCTGGGTCCGTTCGTCGTCGCGCTCCATCATGAGCAGCTCGGCGGCGTCGAGCTCGGCGGCGGCCGCGCGCACCCGGGGCGGCGAGACCGAGACCAGCAGGTCCCGCACCGTGGTGCCGGCGCCGTCCTCCGCACGGTCGCGATGGCCGATGAACTGCCGCATCACCCCGAGCCCGCCGCTGCGCGTGACCGTGCCCGCCTGGGGGTCGAGGTCCCCGGCGATCAGGTTCATCAGCGTCGTCTTGCCGGAACCGTTGGCCCCGACCAGCGCCACCTTCGCCCCGTCACCGACGCGGAAGGAGACCTCGTCGAGCAGCAGCCGCCCGTCGGGCAGGCGGTGCTGGAGGCGGCTGACGTCGACGTGTCCCACAGCGCGCAGTCTGGCGGACCGTCAGCCCCGCGGGCGACGGGTTTCTGCGACGCGGGCGGCGAGGTCGGCGTCCGCGGGGTAGCGGACCTCCTCCAGCGTCAGCCCGTGCGGGGGGACGACCTGGACCGCGGAGTCCTTCTCCCCCGACGCGAGCACCGCGGCCGGCCACTCGACGGGGCGGCGGCCCTCCCCCACGGCGAAGCTGGCCCCCACGAGCGCGCGGACCATGTGGTGGCAGAACGCGTCCGCCTCGACGTCGGCGACGAGCAGCCCGGCCTCGGGCCCCTCGGTCACGCGGGACCAGCCGAACCGGATCAGGCGGCGCACCGTCGACTGACCCTCGCGCAGCTTGCAGAACGCGGCGAAGTCGTGCTCCCCCGTCAGATGCCGCGCGGCCGCGTCCATCGCCGCGACGTCGAGCTCCCGCGGGTGCCAGAGCACGTCGAGCCGGCGCAGCGGGTCGACGCCGCCGGGGGCGTCCCCCACGCGGTAGGCGTAGCGGCGGGAGAGCGCGCCGAAGCGGGCGTCGAAGCCGGGCGGGGCGGGCGCAGCCGCGAAGACGCGGACGTCGTGGGGCAGCAGTCCCGCCAGCCGCCGGACCAGGGCCTCGCCGGGCGTGGCCCGCATCCGGCCCGGGACGGCTTCCCAGGTGGCGACCGGCACGTCCACGTGGGCGACCTGGCCCCGGGCGTGCACCCCCGCGTCGGTGCGGCCGGCGACGGTCAGCAGCGGCGGAGCCGGCAGGCGCAGCACGGTCGCCAGGGCGCCCGCGAGCACCCCGGCGACGGTGCGCCGGCCGTCCTGCACCGCCCAGCCGGAGAAGTCCGTGCCGTCGTAGGCGATCGCGAGCCGAACGCGAACGCCCCCACCCTCGGAGAGGGCGGGGGCGTCGGCGGCGTTCGTCTGGGTCAGGACTTGTCCTCGGCGGTGGCGTCGTCGTCGCCCTCGGCCTGCGCGGTCTCGTCCGCGGCCGCGACCTGGTCCGAGGTCTCGCCCTCGGCCGGGGTCTCGTCGGCCTCGACCACCGGAGTCTCCTCCGCCGCGGTCTCCTCGACCGCCGGCGCCGGAGCCGGGGCAGCCGCCTTCTCCTTGGCCGCGCGCTTGGTCGCGCCCTCGGCCTCGCCCACCGCGGTCTGAGCCACCGTCAGCGGCTCGACGAGCTCGATGACCGCCATGGGGGCGTTGTCACCCTTGCGCGGACCGAGCTTGGTGATGCGGGTGTAGCCACCCGGCCGGTTCTCGTAGCGCGGACCGATCTCGGTGAGCAGCACGTGCGCGACGGACTTGTCGCGGATGGTGCGCATGACCAGACGGCGGTTGTGGAGGTCGCCGCGCTTCGCCTTGGTGATCAGGCGCTCCGCGACCGGGCGCAGCCGACGCGCCTTCGCCTCGGTGGTGGTGATCCGGCCGTGCTCGAACAGCGCGGTCGCGAGGTTCGCGAGGAGCGCCTTCTCGTGCGACGCGCTGCCGCCGAAGCGGGGACCCTTGGTCGGCTGAGGCATGTTCTTCTGCTTTCACTCGGAGGGATTACGCCCCACGCCGCTCCACGGGCCGTGGGGGTGGCGGGATGTGCCCGCCGGTGGTGCTTGGTGCGAACTTACCGGTGTTGCGAGCCGCGGAGACGGCCGCGCCGCTCGCGCGACGCGGCCGCAGGCCGCAATGTGACTAGTACTGCTCGGTTTCCGCGTAGCCCTGGTCGTCGTCGTCCAGCGAGAAGTCGGAGACGACGGTGCTCGGGTCGAACCCGGGCGGGCTGTCCTTGAGAGCAAGACCCATGCCGTGGAGCTTGGCCTTGACCTCGTCGATGGACTTGGCACCGAAGTTGCGGATGTCGAGGAGGTCCGCCTCGGAGCGGGAGACGAGCTCGCCGACCGAGTGGATGCCCTCGCGCTTCAGGCAGTTGTACGACCGGACCGTCAGCTCGAGCTCCTCGATCGGGAGCGCGAGGTCGGCGGCCAGGGCGGCGTCCGTCGGGGACGGGCCCATGTCGATGCCCTCGGCGTCGACGTTCAGCTCGCGGGCGAGGCCGAACAGCTCGACGAGGGTCTTACCGGCGGACGCCATCGCGTCGCGCGGCAGCATCGACGGCTTGGTCTCGACGTCGACGATCAGCCGGTCGAAGTCCGTGCGCTGCTCGACACGGGTCGCCTCGACCTTGTACGTGACCTTGAGGACCGGCGAGTAGATCGAGTCGACCGGGATGCGGCCGATCTCCTGGCCCGCCTGCTTGTTCTGCTGCGCCGAGATGTAGCCACGACCGCGCTCGACGGTGAGCTCCATGTCGAGCTTGCCCTTGCCGTTGAGCGTGGCGAGCGCGAGCTCGGGGTTGTGGACCTCGACGCCGGCCGGCGGCTGGATGTCACCGGCGGTGACGTCGCCCGGGCCCTGCTTGCGCAGGTACATGACGACCGGCTCGTCGTGCTCGGAGGAGACGACCAGTTCCTTGATGTTCAGGATCAGGTCGGTGACGTCCTCCTTGACCCCCGGCACCGTCGTGAACTCGTGGAGCACGCCGTCGATGCGGATGCTCGTCACGGCCGCCCCCGGGATGGAGGACAGCAGCGTGCGGCGCAGGGAGTTGCCGAGGGTGTAGCCGAAGCCCGGCTCCAGCGGCTCGATGACGAACCGGGAGCGGTGCTCGGAGACGACCTCTTCGGAGAGGGTGGGGCGCTGTGCGATCAGCATGGGTACTGCCTTTCCGCGACGACCGCTATATGAAGTCGCGAACTAGGTGGTGCTGTGACAGCCGCGTGACGGGATGTCAGACGCGGCGACGCTTCGGCGGGCGGCAGCCGTTGTGGGGCGACGGCGTGACGTCCTGGATCGAGCCGACCTCGAGGCCGGTGGCCTGGAGCGAACGGATCGCGGTCTCGCGGCCCGAGCCCGGGCCCTTCACGAACACGTCGACCTTGCGCATGCCGTGCTCCTGCGCGCGACGGGCGGCCGACTCGGCGGCCATCTGCGCGGCGAACGGCGTCGACTTGCGCGAGCCCTTGAAGCCCACGTGGCCGGCGCTGGCCCAGGAGATCACGTTCCCGTTCGGGTCGGTGATCGAGACGATCGTGTTGTTGAACGTGCTCTTGATGTGGGCGTGCCCGTGAGCGACGTTCTTCTTCTCCTTGCGCCGGACCTTCTTGGCGCCCTGCTTGCGTGACTGGGGTGGCACTGAATGCTCCTACGAGGACTGGGAATCGAGGCTGAGGAAGCCGGGGGGCGTGGGGGCGGAGCCCCCACTGTCCTACTTCTTTCCGGGCTTCTTCTTGCCGGCGATGGCGCGGCGCGGGCCCTTACGGGTACGGGCGTTGGTGTGCGTGCGCTGGCCGTGCACGGGCAGGCCGCGGCGGTGCCGGAGCCCCTGGTAGCAACCGATCTCCACCTTGCGACGGATGTCGGCGGCAACCTCACGACGGAGGTCACCCTCGGTCTTGTAGTTCGCCTCGATCCAGTCGCGGAGCTTCACCAGCTCCTCGTCGCCGAGGTCCTTGGCGCGCATGTTCGGGTCGATGCCCGTGCCGGCGCAGGTCTGCTGCGCGCGGGTGCGGCCGATGCCGTAGATGTAGGTGAGCGCGATCTCCAGACGCTTCTCGCGTGGGAGGTCGACGCCGACAAGGCGTGCCACGAGGTACTTCCTTCAACTTCGACGGAGGTCTGAGCACATCGGTCCGGGTGGAAGTCCCGGCCCCGGCCTCCGTGCCGGGGGTTCAGCGACTGGGTCGCCGTCGATGCGCAGCGGGGTGAATCAGCCCTGGCGCTGCTTGTGGCGCAGGTTCTCGCAGATGACCATGACGCGACCGTGCCGGCGGATCACCTTGCACTTGTCGCAGATCTTCTTCACGCTCGGGTTGACCTTCATGGCCTCTGTTCGTCCTTCGGGGGTTGTCCGGGGCAGCGCCCCCGACGGTTACTTGTAGCGGTAGACAATCCGACCCCGGGTCAGGTCGTAGGGCGAGAGCTCCACGACAACCCGGTCGTCCGGCAGGATCCGGATGTAGTGCATCCGCATCTTGCCGCTGATGTGCGCCAGGACCTTGTGGCCGTTGTCCAACTCGACCCGGAACATGGCGTTCGGGAGCGACTCGACAACCGTGCCCTCGATCTCGATGGCACCATCCTTCTTCGGCATAGCCTCCGCGTTTCGGTCTCGTACTTGGGTGCTGTCACGCATGAACAGCCCACGGCAGTGATCGTTCCGGGGGCCGACGGGCGAGTCTACGTCACTCGTGTCGGCAGGGCGAAATCGGGCCGGTGCCGGTCAGGCGGGAGCGGCCGCCCGAATTGCACCGATTCGTTCCTTTCCCCCGTCGAGGGCGGTCAACACCCACGGCCCGTCGTCGGTGACGGTGAACGTGTGTTCGAAGTGGGCGGAGAACTTCCCGTCGACGGTGCTGACGGTCCAGCCGTCCGCGAGCGTCCGGGTCCGGCGGTCCCCGAGGTTGATCATGGGCTCGACGGCGAGGACCAGACCCGGACGGATCTTCTCCAGCTTGTCGGCCACGGAGTAGTTCGGCACCTGGGGCGCCATGTGCATCTCGCTGCCGATGCCGTGACCGACGTACTCCTCGACGATCCCGTAGTCGCCCTGGCTCTCGACGTAGTCCTGGATCGCGTCACCGATGTCGTTGATCCGGCCGGTGAGGGTGGCCGCCGCCATCCCCCGCCACAGCGACTCCTCGCACACGCGCAGCAGCTCGAGGTGCTCCGGCGCCACGTCCCCGACCGGGATCGTGATCGCCGCGTCGCCGTGCCAGCCGTCGACGATCGCGCCGCAGTCGATCGAGACGACGTCGCCGTCCCGGATCACCCGCGGGCCCGGGATGCCGTGGACGACCTCGTCGTTGACCGAGGTGCACAGCGTCGCCGGGAAGTCCGGGACCCCGGGACCACCCGGGACCCCGATGAAGGACGGGATGCCGCCCGCGGAGCGGATGTTCTTCTCCGCGATCGCGTCGAGGTCCTTGGTCGTCATGCCCGGCTCGATGCTGCTGCGCAGCAGCTCGAGGGTCTCCCCCACGAGCAGGCCGGCCACCCGCATCTTCTGGATCTGCTCAGGCGTCTTGTACTCGATGGCGCGTCGCCGTCGGAACACGTCGGCCCCTCAGCTCTCCATGCGGTGCAGCGCGCCGATCGCTCGCTCGGTGACGTCCTCGACCGTGCCGGTCGCGTCGACCCCGACGAGGATCGAGCGGTCGGCGTAGTAGTCGACGATCGGCGCGGTCTGCTCGTTGTAGACCTCCAGCCGGTGCCGGATGGTCGCTTCCTTGTCGTCGTCGCGCTGGAACAGCTCGCCCGAGCACCGGTCGCAGACGTCCTCGACGGCGGGCGGGTCGAACTCGACGTGCCAGATCTGACCGCAGTCCCGGCAGGTGCGTCGCCCGGCGAGGCGGCGGACGACCTCCTCGTCGTCGACGACGAGCTCCATGACCATGTCCAGGCCACTGCCCATGTCGTCGAGCATCGCGTCGAGGACCTTGGCCTGGGCGACGTTCCGCGGGAACCCGTCGAGCAGGTACCCGTTCACCGCGTCCGGCTCGCTGATGCGGTCCTTCACCATGGCGATGGTGATCTCGTCCGGGACGAGGTCACCGGCATCCATGTACTTCTTGGCCTCGGCGCCGAGCGGCGTCCCCTGGCTGACGTTCTTGCGGAAGATGTCGCCCGTCGAGATCTTCGGAATCGACAGGTGTGCCGCGATGAACTCCGCCTGGGTGCCTTTCCCCGCTCCTGGGGGACCCACAAGGACGATGCGCATCTACCGCAGGAATCCCTCGTAATTGCGCTGCTGCAGCTGGCTCTGGATCTGCTTCACGGTGTCCAGGCCGACCCCGACGATGATGAGGATGCTCGCACCACCGAACGGGAACTGCTGCGTCGCGCTGCTGCCGAGAATGCCGATCGCCACCATCGGGATGAGCGCGATGACGCCCAGGTAGAGCGCACCCGCGGTGGTGATCCGGTTGAGCACGTAGTCGAGGTACTCCTCGGTCGGGCGGCCGGCCCGGATGCCGGGGATGAAGCCGCCGTACTTCTTCATGTTGTCCGCGAGCTCCTTCGGGTTGAAGGTGATCGCGACGTAGAAGAAGGCGAAGAAGACGATCAGGATGAAGAACGAGGCCATGTACAGCGGGTGGTCCCCGGTCGTGAAGTACTTCTGGATCCAGAGGGCCCAGCCGCTGTTCTTGTCGTCCGAGATCTGGGTCGCCAGCGCCGGCAGGTAGAGCAGCGACGAGGCGAAGATGACCGGGATGATGCCGGCCTGGTTGACCTTGAGCGGGATGTAGGTGCTGGTCCCGCCGTACATGCGGCGGCCGATCATCCGCTTGGCGTACTGCACCGGGATGCGGCGTTGCGCCTGCTCGACGAACACGACCGCGGCGACGAGCACGAGGCCGGCGGCGCAGACGCAGATGAAGACGAACCAGCCCTCGACGACCTTGATCTGCCACAGCTGCTGCGGGAAGGTCGCGGCGATCTGCGTGAAGATCAGGACGGACATGCCGTTGCCGACGCCCTTGTCCGTGATCATCTCGCCCATCCACATGATCACGCCGGTGCCGGCGGTCATGATCGAGACCATCGTGACGATCCCGAACCAGCCGATGTCCTCGTGGATCAGCGGCAGGTCACAGCCCTGGAGCAGTCGCCCGGGCTGACGCGCGATCGCGATCAGGGCGGTGGACTGCAGGATCGCGAGCGCGATCGTGAGGTACCGGGTGTACTGCGTGAGCTTCGCGGTGCCGGCCTGGCCCTCCTTCTTGAGGGTCTCCAGGCGTGGGATGACCACGACGAGCAGCTGGATGATGATGCTCGCCGTGATGTACGGCATGATCCCGAGCGCGAAGATGGCGAGCTGCAGCAGCGCGCCACCCGAGAACAGGTTGATCAGGCCGTAGATCCCGCCCTCGTCCAGCGCCGGTTCCAGGCAGGTGTTGATGGCCTGGGTGTCCACCCCCGGCGTCGGCACCTGCGAACCCAGCCGGAACAGCAGGATGATGCCGAGGGTGAACAACAGCTTCTTGCGCAGGTCAGGCGTACGGAACGCCTGCGCGAACGCGGTGAGCACGTTTCCTCCTGCGCGGACTTACGGGGCGGGTGTGCGGCCTGGCGGGGTCGGGACTCGTACGGAGGCTAACTCACGGACCGCTCAGGCGAGCGGCGTGACCGTGCCGCCGGCGCCCGTGATCTTCTCGCGAGCCGAACCCGAGACCGCGTGCACCGTCACCTGCAGCGCCACGGAGACCTCCCCTGTTCCCAGAATCTTGACCGGGGAGTTCTTCCGGACCGCACCCTTGGCGACCAGGTCCTCGACCGTGACCTCGCCGCCGGACGGGTAGAGCGCCGCCAGCTTGTCGAGGTTGACGACCTGGTACTCGGTGCGGAACGGGTTGGTGAAGCCGCGCAGCTTGGGCAGCCGCATGTGCAGCGGCATCTGCCCACCCTCGAACCGGGCCGGAACCTGGTAGCGGGCCTTGGTGCCCTTGGTGCCGCGACCGGCCGTCTTGCCCTTGGAGCCCTCACCGCGACCCACGCGGGTCTTCGGCTTGTGGGCACCCGGGGCCGGGCGCAGGTGGTGAACCTTGAGCGTCATGGACCTAGACCTTCTCTACCGTGACGAGGTGCCGCACGGCGTTGATCATGCCGAGCGTGACGGGGTCGTCCTCGCGGATGACCTCCTGGGAGATCTTGCGGAGGCCGAGCGAGCGCAGGGTGTCGCGCTGGTTCTGCTTGCCGCCGATGGCGGAGCGGACCTGGGTGATCTTCAGCTGAGCCATCTCAGGCCCCCGTTCCCGCCGCCCGGGCGCGGAGCATCGCCGGCGGGGCGACGTCCTCCAGGGGCAGGCCACGACGGGCCGCCACCGCCTCCGGCTTCTCCAGCCGGCGCAGCGCGTCGACCGTTGCGTGAACGATGTTGATCGAGTTGTCCGACCCCAGCGACTTGCTCAGGATGTCGTGGACCCCGGCGCACTCCAGGACGGCGCGGACCGCACCGCCGGCGATGACGCCGGTACCCGGGCTGGCCGGACGCAGCATGACCACGCCGGCGGCCTTCTCACCCTGGACGGGGTGCGGGATGGTGCCCTGGATCCGCGGGACCTTGAAGAAGTTCTTCTTGGCCTCCTCGACACCCTTGGCGATCGCCGCGGGCACCTCCTTGGCCTTGCCGTAGCCGACGCCCACGGTGCCGTCACCGTCGCCGACGACGACCAGCGCGGTGAAGCTGAAGCGCCGGCCACCCTTCACGACCTTGGCGACACGGTTGATGTCGACGACGCGCTCGACGAACGCGCTCTTCTCCTGCGAGCCGCCGCCGCGACGGTCGTCGCGACGGTCGCGACGGTCGCCGCCACCGCCCTGGCCGCCGCCGGCCCCGCCACCGGGGCCTCGACGCTGTTGACCGGGCATCAGAACTCCAATCCAGACTCGCGGGCACCGTCGGCGAGCGCGGCGATCCGGCCGTGGTAGCGGTTGCCACCCCGGTCGAAGACCACCGCAGAGACTCCCGCGGCCTTCGCGCGCTCGGCGACGAGCTCGCCGACCTTGCGCGCCTTTTCCGTCTTGTCGCCGGCTGCGGTCCGCAGCGAGGCGTCCATGGTCGACGCCGACGCCAGGGTCACGCCGGCGGTGTCGTCCACCACCTGCGCCACCATGTGGCGGCTGGACCGGTTCACGACGAGACGCGGACGCGTCGCCGTGCCGGAAACCTTCTTGCGGACCCGAAGGTGACGGCGCTTGCGGGCCACCCCCTTGCGGGAGATGCCCTTGCCGATCTTGACGCTGACAGCCATGGCTACTTGCCAGCCTTTCCGACCTTGCGGCGAATGACCTCGCCGGCGTAGCGCACACCCTTGCCCTTGTACGGGTCGGGCTTGCGCAGCTTGCGGATGTTCGCGGCGACCTCACCGACGAGCTGCTTGTCGATGCCCGCGACCGAGAACTTGGTCGGGGACTCGACGGCGAAGGTGATGCCGGGAGGCGCCTCGACGGGGACCGGGTGGCTGTAGCCCAGCGCGAACTCCAGACCGGAGCCCTTCGGCTGGACGCGGTAGCCGACGCCCGCGATCTCCATCTTCTTCTCGTAGCCCTGGGTCACGCCGATCACCATGTTGTTGATCAGCGTGCGGGTCAGACCGTGCCGGGACCGCGAGTCCCGGTTGTCGTCCGGGCGCGTGACGGTGAGGACGCCGTCCTCACCCTTCTCGACCGTGATGGGCGAGACCACGGTGTGCGTGAGGGTGCCCTTGGGGCCCTTCACCGTGATCTCCGAGCCCGCGATGGTCACCTCGACGCCGGACGGGACCGGGATCGGAAGCCTGCCGATTCGCGACATGTGGTGCTCCTCCTCCCGTTACCAGACGTAGGCGAGGACTTCCCCGCCCACACCCTGCTTGACGGCCTGCTTGTCGGTCAGCAGGCCGGACGACGTCGAAATGATGGCCACGCCGAGGCCACCGAGGACCTTGGGCATGTTCGTCGACTTGGCGTACACGCGCAGGCCCGGCTTCGAGATGCGGCGCAGGCCGGCGATCGCACGCTCCCGGCTCGGGCCGTACTTCAGCTCGAGCGTGAGGCGCTTGCCGGGGACGCCCTCGACCTCGTCGACGGTCCAGCCGGCGATGTAGCCCTGCTGCTGCAGGATCTCGGCGATGTGCGCCTTGATCTTGCTGTAGGGCATCGACACGGTGTCGTGGTACGCGGTGTTCGCGTTGCGCAGGCGCGCGAGCATGTCCGCGATCGGGTCAGTCATCGTCATGTCGGCTCCCCCTTACCAGCTGCTCTTGGTGACGCCGGGCAGCTCACCGCGGTGCGCCATGTTGCGCAGGCACACGCGGCAGAGGCCGAACTTGCGGTACACGGAGTGCGGGCGCCCGCAGCGCTGGCAGCGGGTGTAGCCACGCACGGCGAACTTCGGCTTGCGCGCCGCCTTCGCGATCAAAGACTTCTTGGCCATGGGTCGGTCTCCTTACCGCGACTCGGCGAACGGGAAGCCGAGGTGACGCAGCAGTGCGCGACCCTCGTCGTCGTTGGTGGCGGTCGTGACCACCGTGATGTCCATGCCGCGCACGCGGTCCGTCTTGTCCTGGTCGATCTCGTGGAACATCGACTGCTCGTTCAGACCGAACGTGTAGTTGCCGCGGCCGTCGAACTGCTTCGGCGACAGACCGCGGAAGTCGCGGATGCGGGGCAGCGCGATCGACAGCAGGCGGTCGGTGAACTCCCACATGCGGTCGCCGCGCAGCGTGACGTGCGCGCCGATCGGCATGCCCTCGCGGAGCTTGAACTGCGCGATCGACTTGCGGGCCTTGGTGACCTGCGGCTTCTGGCCGGTGATGGCCTCGAGGTCGCGGACGGCGCCGTCGATCAGCTTGGAGTCGCGAGCGGCCTCGCCGACGCCCATGTTCACCACGACCTTGACCAGCCGCGGGATCTGCATGACGTTCGCGTAGCCGAACTCGCTCTGCAGCGCCGGGACGATCTCCTCGCGGTACCGCAGCTTGAGGCGGGCCGGAATCTTCTCGACGCGCTCTTCGGTGGCCGTCATCAGATGTCCTTCCCCGTGCGCTTGGAGACCCGGACCTTGCGGCCCTCCTCGTCGCGGCGGTAGCCGACGCGGGTGGGCAGGTGGTCCTCGGGGTCGACGAGCATCACGTTGGAGACGTGGATCGGTGCCTCCTGCGTGACGATGCCGCCGCTCTGCGCGCCGCGGAGACCGGTGGTCACCTTGGTGTGCTTCTTGATGCGGTTCACGCCCTCGACGAGGACCTTGTCAGCCTCGGGGTAGGCCTGGATGACCCGGCCGCGGACGCCGCGGTCCTTGCCCGAGATCACCTGGACGGTGTCGCCCTTCTTGATCTTCATAGGTCAGAGCACCTCCGGAGCGAGCGAGATGATGCGCATGAAGCGCTTGTCCCGCAGCTCGCGCCCGACCGGGCCGAAGATGCGGGTGCCGCGCGGGTCCCCGCCGTCCTTGATGATCACGGCCGCGTTCTCGTCGAAGCGGATGTAGGAGCCGTCGCCACGGCGACGCTCCTTGGTGGTCCGGACGACGACCGCCTTCACGACCTCGCCCTTCTTCACCCCGCCGCCCGGGATCGCGTCCTTGACGGTGGCGACGATGATGTCGCCGATGCCCGCGTAGCGCCGACCGGAGCCACCGAGAACGCGGATGCAGAGAAGTTCCTTCGCACCCGTGTTGTCGGCGACGCGCAGTCGCGACTCCTGCTGGATCACTGCCTACTCCTGGTTGTCGCGCTGGTTCTCGGCGTGCTGCCGAGCCTTGCGGAACTGGCTTGCTGGTGGCTTGCGGTGGGCCTTGCTGCCGTGCGCGCTTACTTGGCCTTCTCGAGGATCTCGACCACGCGCCACCGCTTGGTGGCGGACAGCGGCCGGGTCTCGGCGAGGAGAACGCGGTCGCCGACGCCGGCCTCGTCGTTCTCGTCGTGGGCCTTCAGCTTGTTGGTGCGGCGGATGACCTTGCCGTAGAGCGGGTGCTTGACCCGGTCCTCGACGGCGACGACGACGGTCTTCTGCATCTTGTCGCTGACCACGAGGCCCTCACGGACCTTGCGGAAGCCGCGCTGGGTGGACTCACTCATCAGGCAACGCCCTCGAACGTCGTGATGCCGAGCTCGCGCTCCCGCATCGTCGTGTAGATCCGCGCGATCTCCTTCTTGATCGCACGCAGCCGGCCGTGGCTCTCGAGCTGACCGGTGGCGGCCTGGAAGCGGAGGTTGAACAGCTCCTCCTTGGCCTCCTTGAGCTTGCTGAGCAGCTCGGCGTCGTCGAGCTCACGCAGCGCGGCGGCGGCCTTGTTGGTGACCTGCTTCTCGTCAGCCATCAGCCCTGCACCCCCTCGCGGGTGACGAACCGGCACTTCATCGGAAGCTTGTGGATCGCGCGGCGCATGGCCTCGCGAGCGACGGGCTCCGGAACACCGGACAGCTCGAACATGACACGACCCGGCTTGATGTTCGCGACCCACCACTCCGGCGAACCCTTACCGGAACCCATGCGGGTCTCGGCGGGCTTCTTGGTGAGCGGGCGGTCCGGGTAGATGTTGATCCAGACCTTGCCGCCACGCTTGATGTGACGGGTCATCGCGATACGGGCCGACTCGATCTGGCGGTTGGTCACGTAGGCCGGCTCGAGAGCCTGGATGCCGAAGTCACCGAACGCGATCGTGTTGCCGCCCTTGGACGCGCCGTGGCGGTCCGGGTGGTGCTGCTTACGGTGCTTGACGCGACGTGGGATCAGCACGGTTCAGCTCTCCCCTCCCGCGCCCTCGGGCGCGGACGCGGCCTCGGCCGGAGCCGTGGTGGTGGCAGTGGGCTCGGTGGCGGGCGCCGACTCGACGGCCGGGCCACGGCCGGGACGCTCGCCGCGGCGCGGACGACGGTCCGGGCGGCTACGGGCACCGGCGGCGGCCGCGGCGCGCTGCTGGGCCTCGCGCTCGGCGCGGGTGCCGGTGACGTCACCCTTGTAGATCCACACCTTGACGCCGATGCGGCCGAAGGTCGTGCGCGCCTCGAAGAAGCCGTAGTCGATGTCCGCGCGCAGCGTGTGCAGCGGGACGCGACCCTCGCGGTAGAACTCCGAGCGCGACATCTCGGCGCCACCGAGACGGCCCGAGCACTGCACCCGGATGCCCTTGGCGCCGGCCTTGGTGGCCGACTGCAGCGCCTTGCGCATCGCACGACGGAACGCGACGCGGGAGGCGAGCTGCTCGGCCACACCCTGCGCGACGAGCTGCGCGTCGACCTCGGGGTTCTTCACCTCGAGGATGTTGAGCTGAACCTGCTTCGAGGTGAGGTTCTCCAGACGCGTGCGGATGTTGTCCGCCTCCGCGCCCTTACGGCCGATGACGATGCCCGGACGCGCGGTGTGGATGTCGACGCGGACCCGGTCGCGGGTGCGCTCGATCTCGACCTTGGAGATGCCGGCCCGCTCCATGCCCTTGGTGAGCATGCGGCGGATCGCCACGTCCTCCTTCACGTAGTCCGCGTAGAGCTTGTCGGCGTACCAGCGGCTCTTGAACTCGCTGGTGATGCCGAGCCGGAACCCGTGCGGATTGACCTTCTGGCCCACTATCGGGTCCCTCCCTTGGACTCGGACGTGACGACGATCGTCACGTGCGAGCTGCGCTTGCGGATGCGGTAGGCGCGGCCCTGGGCGCGCGGCCGGAACCGCTTCATCGTCGGGCCCTCATCCACGTACGCCTCGCTGATCACCAGCGTCCGCGGGTCGAGGTTGAAGTTGTTCTGCGCGTTCGCGATGGCGCTGGCGAGCACCTTGCCGACCGGCTCGCTCGCGGCCTGCGGCGAGAACGCGAGCAGCGCCTGCGCCTCGGCGGCCGGGAGCCCGCGAATCATGTCGACGACACGACGAGTCTTCATCGGCGCGATTCGCAGGTGCCGGACGCGCGCAACCGCGCTGTCGGGCCTGCCCCCACTCAATGTGGATGCCATCGCTATCCCTCAGTTCTCTCTACTCAGCTCTCGGCGGTTCTTAGCGGCGGCGGGACTTGCGGTCGTCCTTCTCGTGACCGCGGAACGTCCGGGTCGGCGCGAACTCGCCGAGCTTGTGACCGACCATCGACTCGGTGACGAAGACCGGGACGTGCTTCCGGCCGTCGTGCACGGCGATCGTGTGACCGAGCATCTCGGGCACGATCATCGACCGGCGCGACCAGGTCTTGATGACGTTCTTGGTGCCCTTCTCGTTCTGCACCTCGACCTTCTTGGCGAGGTGGCCGTCGACGAAGGGGCCCTTCTTCAGGCTGCGGGGCATTACTTACGACCCTTTCCGGTCTTGCGACGACGGACGATCATCGAGTCGCTGGCCTTCTTGTCGGCGCGGGTACGGCCCTCGGGCTTGCCCCACGGGCTGACCGGGTGGCGACCACCGGAGGTCTTGCCCTCACCACCACCGTGCGGGTGGTCGACCGGGTTCATCACGACACCACGGACGGTCGGGCGCTTGCCCTTCCACCGCATGCGGCCGGCCTTGCCCCAGTTGATGTTCGACTGCTCGGCGTTGCCGACCTCGCCGACGGTCGCGCGGCAGCGCGCGTCGACGTTGCGGATCTCGCCCGACGGCATGCGGAGCTGCGCGAAGCGCCCCTCCTTGGCCACGAGCTGGACGCTGGTCCCGGCCGAGCGGGCGATCTTCGCGCCGCCGCCGGGCCGGAGCTCGATGGCGTGGATGACCGTACCGACGGGGATGTTGCGCAGCGGCAGGTTGTTGCCGGGCTTGATGTCCGCCCCGGGACCGGTCTCGATGCGGTCGCCCTGGCTGAGCTTGGTCGGGCAGATGATGTAGCGCTTCTCCCCGTCCGCGTAGTGCAGCAGCGCGATGCGCGCGGTGCGGTTCGGGTCGTACTCGATGTGCGCGACCTTGGCCGGCACGCCGTCCTTGTCGGCCCGACGGAAGTCGATGACGCGGTAGGCGCGCTTGTGGCCGCCACCCTGGTGCCGGGTGGTGATCCGGCCGGCGTTGTTGCGGCCGCCCTTGCTGTGCAGCGGGCGGACCAGCGACTTCTCCGGCGTGGAGCGCGTGATCTCGACGAAGTCGGCGACGGAGGCGCCGCGGCGACCCGGCGTGGTCGGCTTGTACTTACGGATACCCATGGCTAGCTGACCGGCCCTCCGAAGATGTCGATCCGGTCGCCCTCGGCAACCGTCACGATCGCGCGGCGGGTGGCGTTGCGCTGGCCGTAGCCGAAGCGGGTGCGCTTGCGCTTGCCCTGCCGGTTGATGGTGTTGACCCCGGTCACCTTGACGCCGAAGACCTTCTCGACCGAGATCTTGATCTCGGTCTTGTTGGCGTCCGGGTGCACCAGGAACGTGTACTTGTTCTCGTCGAGAAGGCCGTAGCTCTTCTCGGAGATCACGGGCGCGAGCAGGATGTCGCGCGGGTCCTTGTAGGTCGAGCTCATGCCGACGCCTCCTTCTTCCCGCCCGCGAGGAACGCCTCGAGGGCGCCCTGCGTGAAGACGATGTCGTCCGCGCAGAGGACGTCGTAGGTGTTCAGCTGGTCCGGGGCGATGACGTGGACGCCGGGGACGTTGCGAACGCTCTTCCAGCCGACCAGGTCGGTGCGCTCGACGACCACCAGCGCCTTGCCGGCGTCACCCACGTGGGAGAGGGCCTCGACCGCGGCGCGGGTCGACGGGGTCTCCCCCGCGACGAGCGAGGAGAGGACGTGCACCTTGCCGCCGCGGGCCCGGTCGGTGAGGGCACCGCGCAGGGCGGCGGCCTTCATCTTCTTCGGGGTCCGCTGCGAGTAGTCCCGCGGCACGGGACCGTGCACGACGCCACCGCCGGTGAACTGCGGCGCGCGGGTCGAGCCCTGACGGGCGCGACCGGTGCCCTTCTGGCGGTACGGCTTCTTGCCACCACCGGAGACCTCGCCGCGGGTCTTGGTCTTGTGCGTGCCCTGACGCGCGGCGGCCTGCTGCGCCACCACGACCTGGTGGATCAGCGGGATGTTCACGGTGACGTCGAAGATCTCCGCAGGGAGTTCGACGCTGCCGGACTTGCTGCCGTCCGGCGAGACGACATCAACGGACTGGGTGCCGGAGCTCACTTCAGCTCACCCTTCGAGGGGTTGCCCTTGGCGGGCGTCTTGACGAGCACGAGGCCGCCGGCGGGACCGGGGACCGCGCCCTTGACGAGGATCAGGTTGTTCTCGGGGTCGACCGAGTGCACGGTCAGGTTCTGGGTGGTGGTCCGGACGTTGCCCATCCGGCCGGCCATCCGCAGGCCCTTGAACACGCGCGCCGGGGTGGCGCAGGCGCCGATCGAACCCGGCGAGCGGTGCTTGCGCTGCGTGCCGTGGGAGCTCCCCAGGCCGCGGAAGCCGTGCCGCTTCATGACACCGGCGGTGCCCTTGCCCTTGCTGGTGCCGACGATGTCGACCAGCGCGCCCTCGGCGAAGACCTCGACGGTCAGCTCCTGGCCGACCTCGTAGCTGCCCGCGTCGTCGGTGCGGATCTCGGCCACGTGCCGGCGCGGGGTGACCCCGGCCTTGCGGAAGTGACCGCCCTCCGGCTTGTTCACCTTGCGCGGGTCGACCTCCCCGAAGCCCAGCTGGACCGCGGAGTAGCCGTCACCCTCCGGGGAACGGACGGCGGTGACCACGCACGGGCCCGCCTTGACCACGGTGACGGGGACGACCCGCCCGCGGGCGTCGAAGACCTGGGTCATGCCCAGCTTCTCGCCCAGCAGTCCGCGAACGTTCATGGTGATGCCTCCCCTCCGGGTCTAAAGCTTGATCTCGATGTCGACGCCGGCCGGCAGGTCGAGCCGCATGAGCGAGTCGACGGTCTTCGGCGTCGGGTCGAGGATGTCGATGAGGCGCTTGTGCGTGCGCATCTCGAAGTGCTCGCGCGAGTCCTTGTACTTGTGCGGCGACCGAATCACGCAGAACACGTTCTTCTCGGTCGGCAACGGCACCGGGCCGGCCACGTGCGCACCAGTACGCGTCACCGTGTCGACGATCTTGCGCGCCGAGGAATCGATGACCTCGTGGTCATAGGCCTTGAGCCGAATGCGGATCTTCTGTCCCGCCATGGCAGGGTCGCCGTCCTTCAGTCTGCTGTACGTGCGAAAAGTCGAGGTTGCCGACCCCCGCGGTCGGGTGTGTCGGGGCGCGGGCAACCTGCGTAGTCTGCCCGATGCGCCCGCCAGCACCAAATCGAGGCGGGTCGTACATGCTCCGGGGCCCGCAGAGAGCGCGGGCCCCGGAGCGAAGTACTACTTGAGGATCTTGATGACCTTGCCGGCGCCCACGGTGCGGCCACCCTCGCGGATCGCGAAGTTGAGGCCCTCCTCCATGGCGATCGGCTGGATCAGCGTCACCTTCATCTGGGTGTTGTCACCCGGCATGACCATCTCGGTGCCCTCGGGCAGCTCGACGACGCCGGTGACGTCCGTGGTGCGGAAGTAGAACTGCGGCCGGTAGTTCTGGAAGAACGGCGTGTGCCGGCCACCCTCGTCCTTGCTCAGGATGTAGACCTGGGCCTCGAACTCGGTGTGCGGGGTCGTGCTGCCCGGCTTGATGATGACCTGGCCGCGCTCGACGTCCTCGCGCTTGATGCCGCGGAGGAGCAGACCGACGTTCTCACCGGCCTGGCCCTCGTCGAGCAGCTTGCGGAACATCTCGATACCGGTGACGGTCGTCGACTGCTTCTCCGGCCGGATGCCGATGATGTCGACCTGCTCGTTGACCTTGAGCACGCCACGCTCGATGCGACCGGTGACGACGGTGCCGCGACCGGTGATGGTGAAGACGTCCTCGACGGGCATGAGGAACGGCTTGTCGATCTCGCGCTCCGGCTGCGGGATCGACTCGTCGACCGCCTTCATCAGGTTCTGGACGCTCTCGACCCACTTCGGGTCGCCCTCGAGGGCCTTGAGCGCCGAGACCGGAACCACCGGGAGGTTGTCGCCGTCGAACTCGTAGGTCGACAGGAGCTCGCGGACCTCGAGCTCGACGAGCTCCATGATCTCGGGGTCGTCGACCATGTCGGACTTGTTGAGGGCGACGACGATCGCCGGGACACCGACCTGGCGGGCCAGGAGCACGTGCTCCTTGGTCTGCGGCATCGGGCCGTCGGTGGCGGCGACGACGAGGATCGCGCCGTCCATCTGGGCCGCACCGGTGATCATGTTCTTGATGTAGTCGGCGTGGCCGGGGCAGTCGACGTGCGCGTAGTGGCGAGCGTCGGTCTGGTACTCGACGTGGGCGATCGAGATTGTGATGCCGCGGGCCTTCTCCTCCGGCGCCTTGTCGATCTCGTCGAACGGCGTGTACGGGTTCAGGTCCGGGTACTGGTCGTGCAGCACCTTGGTGATCGCCGCGGTCAGAGTCGTCTTCCCGTGGTCGATGTGGCCGATCGTGCCGATGTTGACGTGAGGCTTGGTCCGCTCGAACTTGGCCTTCGCCACTGGACTCTCCTTCAGGACTTGTTCTTCAGGTACGTGCGCACTGTCTTCGGGGGTGCACGGAGGGCCGGAGCCTCCCGTGGGTCGGGCTACTTACTCGCCGCGAGCCTTCTTCACAATCTCGTCCGCCACGTTGCGCGGCACTTCGGCGTACGAGTCGAACTGCATCGTGTAGTTCGCACGCCCCTGGGTCTTGCTCCGGAGATCCCCGACGTAGCCGAACATCTCCGACAACGGCACGAGCGCACGAACGACGCGCATGCCGAAGGCTTCCTCCATGGCCTGGATCTGGCCACGGCGGGAATTCAGGTCGCCGATGACGTCGCCCATGTAGTCCTCGGGCGTACGCACCTCGACGCTCATCATCGGCTCAAGGAGAACCGGGTCGGCCTTGCGGGCGGCCTCCTTGAAGGCCATCGAACCCGCGATCTTGAAGGCCATTTCCGAGGAGTCGACCTCGTGGTAGCCACCGTCGAGCAGGGTCACCTTGACGTCGACCATCGGGTAGCCGGCGAGCACGCCGAACTCCATGGCCTCCTGGCAACCGGCGTCGACCGAGGGGATGTACTCCCGCGGGATGCGGCCACCGGTGACCTTGTTCTCGAACTCGTACCCACCGTCGCCGCCGCCGGTCGGCTCGATCGCGATCTGCACCTTCGCGAACTGGCCGGAACCACCGGTCTGCTTCTTGTGGGTGTAGTCGTAGCGCTCGACCGGCTTGCGGATGGTCTCGCGGTAGGCGACCTGCGGCTTGCCGACGTTGGCCTCGACCTTGAACTCGCGGCGCATGCGGTCGACCAGCACCTCGAGGTGCAGCTCGCCCATGCCGGCGATGATCGTCTGGCCGGTGTCCTCGTCGGTCCGGACCTGGAAGGTCGGGTCCTCCTCGGCCAGGCGCTGGATGGCGACACCCAGCTTCTCCTGGTCGCCCTTGGACTTCGGCTCGATCGCGACCGAGATGACCGGGGCCGGGAAGGTCATCGACTCCAGGATCACCGGGGCCTCGGGGCCGCACAGCGTGTCACCGGTCGTCGTGTTCTTCAGACCCATGACCGCGACGATGTGGCCGGCGGTGACCTTCTCGATCTCCTCACGCTTGTTCGCGTGCATCTGGTAGATCTTGCCGATCCGCTCCTTGTTCCCCTTGGTGCTGTTCAGCACCTGGGTGCCCGCGGTGAGCGTGCCGGAGTAGACGCGGATGTAGGTCAGCTTGCCGAGGTGCGGGTCGCTCATGATCTTGAACGCCAGCGCCGAGAGCGGAGCGTCGTTCGCCGGCTCGCGCTCGAGAACCTCGTCCTCCTTGCCGACCGCGTGGCCCTGGACGGCCCCGATGTCGAGCGGCGAGGGGAGGTAGCGGACGACCGCGTCGAGCATGGGCTGCACGCCCTTGTTCTTGAACGCGGTGCCGCACACGACCGGGGTCAGGTTGCCGGCGATCGTCGCGCGGCGGGTGCCGGCGATGATCTGCTCCTCGGTGGGCTCGGTGCCCTCGAGGTACAGCTCCATGATCGCGTCGTCACCCTCGGCCAGGGTCTCGATGAGCCGGTCGCGCCACTCGCGCGCAGCCTCGAGGTGGGTGTCCGGGATGTCGACGGTCTCGTACATCTCGCCCTTGGCGGCCTCTTCCGGCCACACGAGGGCCTTCATGCCGACGAGGTCGATGACGCCCTTGAAGTCCGCCTCGGCGCCGATCGGGAGCTGCAGGACCAGCGGGGTCGCGTTCAGCCGCGAGACCAGCATGTCGACGCAGCGGTGGAACTCCGCGCCGACGCGGTCGAGCTTGTTGATGAAGCAGATGCGCGGGACGCCGTAGCGGTCCGCCTGACGCCACACGGTCTCGGACTGGGGCTCGACACCGGCGACACCGTCGAACACCGCGACCGCGCCGTCGAGGACGCGAAGGCTGCGCTCCACCTCGACGGTGAAGTCGACGTGGCCCGGGGTGTCGATGATGTTGATGGTGTGGCCGTCCCACTGGCAGGTGGTGGCCGCGGAGGTGATGGTGATCCCCCGCTCCTGCTCCTGCTCCATCCAGTCCATGACGGCGGCGCCCTCATGGACCTCACCGATCTTGTAGGTGATGCCCGTGTAGAACAGGATGCGCTCGGTCGTCGTGGTCTTGCCCGCGTCGATGTGCGCCATGATCCCGATGTTGCGGACCGAGGCGAGGTCGACGCCGGCGGTGCTGACTGCCACTTGAGTTCGTTCCCCCTACTACCAGCGGTAGTGCGCGAAGGCCTTGTTGGACTCCGCCATCTTGTGCGTGTCCTCGCGCCGCTTGACGCTCGCGCCCAGGCCGTTGCTGGCGTCGAGAATCTCGTTCATCAGGCGCTCGGTCATGGTCTTCTCGCGGCGCGCGCGGGAGTACGTGATCAGCCAGCGCAGCGCGAGGGTGTTGGACCGGCCGGCCTTGACCTCGACCGGGACCTGGTAGGTCGCGCCACCGACGCGGCGGCTGCGGACCTCGAGGGTCGGCTTGACGTTGTCGAGCGCGCGCTTGAGCGTGACGACCGGGTCGTTGCCGGTCTTCGCGCGGCAACCCTCGAGAGCGCCGTAGACGGTGCGCTCGGCGACCGAGCGCTTGCCCGAGAGCAGCACCTTGTTGACCAGCTGGGTGACCAGCGGCGACTGGTAGACCGGGTCGACGATGACCGGGCGCTTAGGCGCAGGGCCCTTACGCGGCATTAGGACTTCTCCTTCTTCGCGCCGTAGCGGCTGCGCGCCTGCTTGCGGTTCTTCACGCCCTGGGTGTCGAGCGAGCCGCGGATGATCTTGTAGCGCACACCCGGGAGGTCCTTCACACGGCCGCCGCGCACGAGCACGATCGAGTGCTCCTGCAGGTTGTGGCCGACGCCGGGGATGTACGCCGTGACCTCGATCTGGCTGGTCAGGCGGACACGAGCCACCTTGCGCAGCGCGGAGTTCGGCTTCTTCGGGGTCGTGGTGTAGACGCGGGTGCACACGCCGCGACGCTGGGGACAACCCTTCAGCGCAGGGGTCTTGGTCTTGGAGACCTTGTCCTGCCGGCCCTTCCGGACCAGTTGCTGGATGGTGGGCACCGCTTCTCCGTCTTCTTCGAGGTGTAGAGCTCATCGCGGTCGCGGTCCGAACGGAGGCGACCCCCGCGGTCGGGTGTGTCGAACCCGTCCACACGTCCCTGCCGGAAAGAAAATCGACCGGGATGCGGTCCTGGCGACGAAGGCCGGCCGGACCGGAGACCGCGCAGGACGATGGACGCACGCGCGCATGCCTGGGCGAGGCCCAGACACGAGGGGAGACCTTACCACCACGCGGGAAGCGGTCCAAAAGTGAATACCGCTTCGGCTCTGAAGGGCCCTCACGGGAGCCGGTAGATCGTCCATCCGGCGTTGGCGTAGGCGACCCGACCGGCGTCCGCGAGGGCGTCCAGGGCGTCGGTGTCGACCGTCCACTCCGGGCCCTCCTGCGCCTGCACGGCCAGGTAGTCGGGCGCGAACTTGCGCACGAGCGGGTCGTCCACGCGGCCGGCGAGCGCCGCGCGCACGGCCGCCAGCCGTTCCTCGTACGGGATCGAGAAGTTGTAGAGCCAGCCGATGTAGCCGGTGACGATCGGGCGGCCACCGAGTGCCGAGATCGGGTTGTTCGGCCGGTCAGTGGTGAGAAACACGTCGTCGGGTTCGGTGTGCTCCCGGACCCAGGCGGCCACCGCCTCGTCCTCCGGGCTCGCGAACCGGTCGTGCAGCCCGAACTCGTAGGTGATGGAGAGGGCCCCGGGGGCGGCGATCACGACCGCGAGCGGAACCGCGGCCAGCAGCGTCCACCGGGAGGCCCGGTAGGCCAGCACCGCGAGGTACCCGGCGAACAGCGCACCCATGAAGTACACGTAGTAGAGGAGCTTGAGGTTGTCGTACTCGAACGGCTGGAACGCGTAGACCTGCGTCACGACCAGCACGGCGAGGAACGGGACGCACCAGACCAGCAGGCCGATCTCCCGCCGCCGGAGCAGCACGAGCGGGACGACGAGGAACAGCAGGCCCATCAGGCCGAAGTTGTGCCACCAGAACTCGCCGACGAGCTGGCCCTCGGGCTTGACCCACACCCAGTGGAAGCGGCCGCCGGTCCCGTGGTCGTTGGCGAGCTGCTGCCAGGCGAGCTGCGGCAGGGCGAGGACCAGGGCGAGGCCGAGCGCCGCCAGGTGCGGCCGGGGCAGTCCGCGACGGGCCAGGGCCGCCTCCCCCGTCAGCACGACCAGCACGCCCAGGCACACGAGGAAGCTGTGTGGGTGCGCCATCGGCAGCAGGCCCACCGCACCGCCGGCGAGCAGGAGCAGCCGGGTGCTGACCGGCGAGGCCCCGCCGATGCGGGAGGCCTGCAGCAGGCGGAACACCACCAGCGCCACACCCAGGCCGAACAGGATCGTCCGCTGCGGGAGCAGGGCGTGCGCCACCAGGTTGGTCACCTCGGCCCCGCGGTCGGACAGCGTCGTGTAGTCGCGCGGGAGGTCGCCGAGGAACTCGAACAGGCCCTGGTCGCTGTCGCGCCAGTCCGACCACGCCTCGCTCAGACCCAGCGCGCTGCCGGTGCAGAGGAACAGCACCAGCGTCGTGACGGCCGCCCCGAGGTGGTCGAACAGGCGGAGCGAGAACCCGAGGACCAGCTGGCAGATCGCGAGCGCGAGCAGGACCCCGGGCAGGAAGAAGCTCAGGTGCAGGCTCAGGCCGGACCGCATCAGCAGCCCGGAGAGCAGGTCGATCAGGAAGGGGTAGGTCAGCCGCTCACCGCTCGCGATCGGCAGGTCCATCGTCAGGGAGTCGGACTCCGCGACGTTGCTCGCGATCGCCGCGTGCACGCCGTAGTCGGCCCACGAGGAGCCGGCGCTGTAGATGCCGTCGGACTCGCTGATCAGGCTGTGGGTCCAGAACAGCCGGCCCAGCCCGACGACCGTGACCGCCGTGACCGCGCCCCAGAGCAGGCGGTCGCCGCGGGAGGTCAGGCGGGCGAACCCCTCCGCGCGGGGCCGCCGGGGCCAAACCAGCGCGACGGCGCCGGCGGTCGCGACGACGGTGGTGACGACGATCGCCGGGACGATCGGCAGGACGAGGGCGACCAGGAACGCCAGCCAGGTCCAGCCGACGAGGCCGACCACGACGCTCGTGGCGACGTACTCGAAGGCGTAGAACCGCAGCGGCAGACGCCAGGCGGCGGCCGCCCCGAGGGCGAGTGCAGAGGCGAGGAGCAGCAGCGCCGTCATCGCCGCCCCCGGGCCGGGCGGCTCACCGCCACGTGCTCAGCCACATGCGGTCCTGGAGCTCGGCGTCGGTCAGCGGGAAGCCGTAGGTCAACGGCGAGAACCACAGGAACACCAGCAGGGCGAGCGTGATCACGCCGGCGTAACCGACCAGCGACGCCCGGGAGGCGAAGCGCCAGGCCCGGTCGTCGGGCTCGTCCACCACCGCCGAGTTCACATTGCTCCGCGCCTCGACGGGGACCGGGTCGGGCGCCCAGCGGGCGAGGATCCCGACGCCGTAGACCGCGAAGGCCAGACTGAACAGCAGCGGGAAGAAGTAGTGGTACAGGAACATCGGCCGGTCGATGAAGGCGAACGGCAGGTAGCTCCCGACGTACGCGACGACGAGCATCGCCAGCCGCCGCCGGTGCGGCCGGTACAGCGCCGGCATCAGGGCCCAGGCGACGACGGTCCCCGCCACCCCGACGAGCGTTCCCCACCACACGACGGGGTTGCCGATCAGGTAGAGGTAGCGGTGCTTGCCGCCGTCCTCCTCCGGGCCCAGGTAGTAGTAGATCGAGCGCTTCTCGATCGGCCAGACCTTCCAGTCCGACTGGTAGGGGTGCGTCCGGTCCTTGAGCGCCTTCTCGTACTCGTGGGTGGCGCGCTGCATCTCGAAGAAGCTCGCGACCATCCCCATCGAGGCGTCGGGGTCGTAGTTCGGGTTGCCCTTGAGCGTGGCCTGGAACTCCTCCGACATGAACCGGTCCCCGTCGCCGCTGTTCGGCAGCAGCGGCGTGTGGATCGCGTAGGAGCCGAAGAACACCGCGAACGGCACGACGACCAGGACGGCGGCCTGGGCCAGCCAGCGCCGCCAGGGCACCCGGTGCTGGACCGTCGTGACCAAACCGATCACCCCGACCGCCCCGAGGATGCAGAGCCCGGTCACCTTCGTGGACACGCAGGCGCCGATCAGCAGCGCCGCGACCGTCAGCAGGATCCAGTGCTTGCGTCCCGTGCTGCGCCGCGCCGCGAGGAAGACGGTGATGCCCGCCATCCCGAAGAACAGCAGCATCGAGTCGAGCAGGATCAGCCGCGACTCCAGCGCGAGGGCGTTGTCGAGCAGCAGCGCACTCGCCCCGAGGGTGGCGACCTTCCGTCCGGCCCCGATTTCCTTGAGGAAGTAGTAGAAGACGACGATCAGCGCCGCGCCCGCCAGCGCCGGGAGCACCCGCAGCGCCACCGCCGGGTCGAGCGACTCCGGGGTGGGTGTCGCGCCGTCGGGCACGTCGTGCGCCGCGTCGATGCCCAGGAGCTTGGCCCACCCCGCCAGCAGCAGCTTCGCGAGCGGAGGATGCGGGTCGAAGTAGTACGAACCGTCCGCGTACCGCAGGGCGGCGTCGCGGAAGTACACCTCGTCGAAGACGATCGCCCGCGGCCGGGTCAGCCACACGAAGCGCGTGAGCACCGCAAGACCGGCGAGCACGTAGATTTCAGTCGGGACGCGCAGCAACCGAGAAAGAATTCGGGCCGGGAATCCCTCGGCCGGTGATGCCGTCGACCGGGGGGTGGAAGCGTGCACCGACCCTCCTTCGCCCCGGCGTCGACACCGGAGGGCGCGTTGGACAGACTTCACGACCGGCATCCGCACCGGATGTCCGCCATTCTTAAGGACAGCCGACCGCAACCGAACGAGGGGGGCCTGTTGACGTCGCCGGCCCCCGTGCTCGACGTGGTCGTGCCGGTCTACAACGAGGAGATCGACCTCGAGCCGTGCGTCCGCCGACTGCACGGGCACCTGGTCGAGAACCTGCCGTACACCTTCCGGATCACGGTCGCGGACAACGCGAGCACCGACACCACCCTTGAGCAGGCCGAGCGACTGGCCGCCGAGTACCCGCACGTGCGGGTGGTCCATCTCCCCGAGAAGGGGCGCGGCCGGGCGCTGCGGCAGGTCTGGCTCTCCTCCGACGCCCAGGTCCTCGCGTACATGGACGTGGACCTGTCGACCGACCTCGCCGGTCTGCTGCCCCTGATCGCACCGCTGGTCTCCGGGCACTCCGACGTCGCGATCGGCACCCGGCTGCACCCGGGCTCGCGCGTCGTCCGCGGGGCGAAGCGGGAGTTCATCTCCCGCAGCTACAACCTGATGCTCCGCCACACCCTCTCGGCGAAGTTCAGCGACGCCCAGTGCGGGTTCAAGGCGATCCGCCACGACGTCGCCCAGGCCCTGCTCCCCCACGTGGAGGACAACGCCTGGTTCTTCGACACCGAGCTGCTCGTGCTCGCCGAGCGCGCCGGCCTGCGCATCCACGAGGTCCCGGTCGACTGGGTGGACGACCCGAACTCGACCGTCCACATCTACACGACGGCCCGCGACGACATCCGGGGCATCCTCCGGCTGATCCGGGCCTTCGCCCGCGGCACGGTGCCGCTGCACGACCTGAGCGTCCAGCTCGGGCGGTCGCCGCTGGAGCCCGTCACGCCGGGCGTGCCCACCGGGTTGACCCGGCAGCTCGTCCGGTTCGCGGCCGTCGGGGTGCTCTCCACGCTCGCCTACATCCTGCTGTTCCTCGCCCTGCACTCGCCGTTGGGCGGCCAGGGCGCGAACGCGACCGCGCTGCTCATCACCGCCGTCGGCAACACGGCGCTGAACCGGCGGTTCACCTTCGGCATCCGCGGCCGGGCCCGGCAGGCCCAGCACCAGGCCCAGGGCCTGATCGTGTTCGCGCTCGCCCTCGGGCTGACCAGCGGCACCCTCGCGCTGCTCCACGCGACGACCACCGATCCCGGGCGCAACCTCGAACTCGCCGTCACCGTGACGGCGAACGCGGTCGCCACCCTGATGCGGTTCCTGCTGCTCCGCCGCTGGGTGTTCCGCCGCACCTGATGGCGCTCGAGGGGCTCCGCGACCGCACCACCGCCGCACCGGGGGTGCGGGAGCTCCTCCTCCGCTGCACCCTGCTGTGCCTGGCCGCGCGCACCGTCCTGCAGGTGATCGGGGTCGTGTCCGTCGACCGGCACGGCGGCGACGGGGTGGGCAACTTCTTCACGCTCTGGTCGGCGTGGGACGCCCCGCACTACCTGCGGCTGGCCGAGGTCGGGTACCGCCCCGAGGGCAGCGGCGGTGACGACCCGCTGTTCATCGTCTTCTTCCCCGGCTACCCCGCCGCCGTGGCCGTCGTGCACGTGGTGGTGCGCGACCTCGTGCTCGCGGGGCTGACCGTCTCGTTCGCCGCCGCGGTCGCCGCCTGCTACCTGCTGCACCGGGTCACCTTCGACTACGCCGGCCGGGCCGCGGCCGACCGGGCCGTCCTGCTGCTGCTCGCCTCCCCGACGGCGTTCTTCCTGTTCGCGCCGTACACCGAGTCCCTGTTCCTCGTCGGGGCGCTCGGCGCCGCCCACGCGCTCCGCTCCGGGCGGTGGCCGCTCGCGGCCGCAGCCGGGGCGCTGGCCACCGGCACGCGGGTGGTGGGCGTCGCGGTACCGGCGGCGATGGCGTTCCGTGCCCTCCGCGCGGGCGGACCGCCCGGCGTCCGGTGGCGCCGACTCGCCTGGAGCGCCACGGGCGGCGCCGGCCTGCTCGTCTACCTGAGCATCAATCAGATCGTGCACGGCAGCCCGTTCCACTTCCTGGACGTCCAGCGGGAGCACTGGCACCAGGAACGGGTCTGGCCGTGGGTCCCGATCTCCGACGCGGTCGAGGGCCTCACCACCGAGGGCAACGGCTACCTGCAGTTCGTCCTCGTCAGCCGGTTGGTGGCCGCGGCCGTCGTCGTCCTGCTCCTCGCGCTCGGCGCCCGGGCGCTGCGCGCCGACGACCTGCTCTACACCGTCGTCGCCTTCGGCATCACGATGTCGGCGGCCTGGCTGATCAGCCTCCCCCGCTACGCCCTCGTGCTCTGGCCCCTGTTCGTCGTGCTCGCGCTGCGCACCTCCTCCCGCCGCGTCCTCGCGCCGGTGCTGGCGGGAAGTGTCCTGGTGCAGGGGTGGCTCTTCTACCGCTACGCCGGAGGTCAGTTCACCTACTGACCCGGCTCCGGGCACGACCGCGCCACGTCGTAGAACGCGTACACCTCGTCGCGGTAGACCTCGACGAAGTCCCCCGGGAACAGGTCGGGGTTGGCGTCGAACGCGGTGGTGCCGAGCTCGGCCGGGCCGACCTCGACGTAGTCGACCCCGGTCCCCGCCAACGCCCGGCAGGCGGCGGCGCGGTCCGCCGCGCCGTAGACGGCGGCGATCCGCTGCTCGCGCGGGAGGTGGTCGTAGCCCATGATCTCGGCCCACGGCCGGAAGCCGGCGAGGTACACCTTCCGCCCGGCCAGCGTCGGGGTCGTGTACACCTCGCCGAACGCCGTCAGGAACACCGCGTCGGGCGCGGTCCGCTCGCGGATCCACTCCAGGGCCGCGGCCCGGTCCCCCACCACCTCGTAGCGCGGGTCGTTCTTCAGCGTCAGGTAGTCCAGGACACCCGAGGCGAGGAGCAGGACGCCGGCGAGGCCCGCGGCCACCATCGCGGCCGGCCGCGCGAGGCCCCACAACCAGGTCACGAGGCGCACGAAGGCGTAGGCGACGAACAGGTTGACCAGCAGCTCCCACAGGTTGAAGACCTTGTGGTTGTGGCCGCCCAGCTCCCGACCGAACGCGACGACGTTGCCGACCAGGAACACCGACATCACCGCGACGAACACCCGGCGCTCGCGCGGTCGGCACAACACGGCCCCCGCGACCAGCAGCGGGAGCGCGACGCCGAGGTTGAGCCACCAGTAGCGCAGGAAGTCCCACCACGACCGGGGGTCGACCGGGTGGAAGTCCTCGACGAGGTAGCCGAGGTGGAACGACACCGACCCGCCGGTGCCGAACCCCCCGTTCAGCCAGACGAGCTGCGGGAGGGCCACGACCGCCCCGGCCACCAGGAACGGCAAAGACCCACGCAGCTCCCGGTGGAGCAGGCACAACGCGCCGGCCAGGCCGAGCGCGACCACCACGACGATGCCGTTGAACCAGAACGCCCCACCGAGCAGCAGCCCGAGACCGATCGCCGCCGTCCGACCCGCCGGCCGGCCGGTGCCCGGGCCGTCGCCCCGCAGGTCCGTCAGCAGCACGAGGACGGCGAACAGCACGACGACCAGCGCCACCATCAGATGCGTCTGCGTCAGATACGGGTTCAGCGTCATGAAGATGGAGATCTCGTCGCCGTTGTACGGCCCGCCGCCGTCGTAGCCGACGTGGTCCCAGAGCGTGCCCGGCCGGAGCCCGTCCGCGCCCTCGGCCTCGAAGTAGCGCAGGAACGCCAACGAGGAGTTCGTGGCGAAGAGCACCGCCGCGATCACGCCCACCGCACTCGACCGCCACAGCAGCCGCCCGAACTCGACGAGCAGGACGCAGATCGCCGCGAACGCGACGGCGCCGGGGACGTTGAACGCGAGCCCGATCGGCAGGCCCGCCCGCTCCAGCGTCCCGGCGTAGAAGTCGAACCCGAAGTGGTAGCGGATCGGCTCGCCCGCGAAGATCGGCAGCTCCGGCGGGAAGTTCGCGCCCTCCGAGAACGACCGGGCGATGCCCACGTGCAACGACGTGTCGCCCCAGGTGTTCAGCGACACCGCGAGCGGGTCGCCGGAGAGCCGCGCCCGCATCACCCAGGCCGCGACGCTCAGGACGACGGTGAGGCCGAGCAGATCGGGCCACCGCATCCGCACCGCGGTCGGCCGCAGTCCCCGCCAGCCCGCGGCGACGAGCCCCGCGTCGACCGCGGCCGCGACCCAGACCCCGACGCCGGTCGCGTCGTCGGACCCGAGCCCGTGGGCGGTCCACGCGGCCGCGAACGCGACCCAGGCGGTGATCACGGTCCCGGCCGCGAAGGCGCCGGCCAGCCGGGCCAGGACCGGCAGGTGCGGCCAGAGCCGGTGCACGACGGCGAGGCCGCCGAGCCAGGTGAGCGTGAGGTAGAGCACGAACACGCGTCAGTCGCCGTTGTGCTCGCGCGCGTAGTCGATCAGCCAGTTCCACGCGAGCACGAGCCCGACCGTCATCAGCAGGGCGATCACGAGGCTGATGACACTGCAGATCCGCGCCGCCCGGATCAGGCCGAGACCGCCGAACCGGCCGTGGGAGTCCACGACCTGCCGCCGGGCCGACGGCGCGAGCGCAAGCGCGAGGACCGCCATCGGCGTCCCCAGTCCGCAGAACAGCATTCCCGGCAGCGACCCGACGCCGAGCATCCCGACCACCGCCGCGGACCGCGCCGTCGGGAGCGCCTCGGTCTCGACGGCCTCCGGGTACTCGTCGTGGTCCGGTCCGTCGACCTCGGTCACGTGCTGCTCCACTCGATCGACTCCCCGATCGACCACTCCCACGCCGACAGGAACAACACGAAAGCGATCACCGCCAGGACGGTCAGGCCGATGGTGATCCAGCTGCAGACCACCCCGGCCCGGATCAGCCCGTCGCCGGTGAGGTTCTCGTCGGTGGTTGCGAGTTCGCGCCGTGCGCCCGGGGCCAGGCAGAGCGACACGATCGCCGGCACGATCCCGAGGCAGCACATGAAGAACCCGACGATCGACCCGATGCCGGTGACCGCCACCCACACCGACCGTTGGGAGGTGCGCGGCGGCATCGGGAAGGCCGGGCCGACCGGCTGTGGGGGTACGTCCGCCATGGGCCCATCCTGCCGAACCAGCCGCTGTCAGCCCTTTGCGGTCTCGGCGGCGTAGCGCGCCGTCGACGCGGCGACGGCGTCGAGGTTGGACTGCGCGAGCTCCGGCCGCACCGCCGCCGCCCGGGCGGCCGCCTCCCGGGTGCTGTAGGCCTGACCCTGGAACTCCGGCATCACGTGACGGGCGAACAGCTCGTAGCTGTTGGCCTTCCGCGCGGGGTTCGCCCAGTCGTGGTTGAGCTGCAGGTAGGCGCCGAAGCCGCCGTTCGACTGCTTCCACAGCCGCTCGATCTGCTCCCCCGCCTCGTCGGGGGTGCCGATCACGCCGATGCCGGAGGAGTTGACGAAGTCGATGTGGTCGCGCACCGAGGCACCGTCACCGACATCCATCTGCGGGAAGGCGGCCACCTTCTGGAAGTAGTGGAACCACTTCATAATTCCGTGCTCGACGTCGGCGTAGGCCTGCTCCTTGGTCTCGGCCAGGTGCATCAGTCCGACCAGGCGCCAGGCGGAGCGGTCGACGGTCGTCCCGTAGTGCGCCGCCCGCTCCTCCATGACGTCCCAGTGGTGGGCGAGGACGTCGAACCCGGCGGCCATCGTGGCCCCGATCGAGAGCAGGCCCAGGCCGTAGCGGCCGGCCAACCGCGGACCGGACGGGGACGCGACCGCGGCGATGGCGATCTCGAGGTCGCTGTAGGGCCGCAGGTGCAGCCGGGCGTCGCGCAGGGTCCAGCGGTCGTTGGTGAAGTTCACCGGTTCGTCGCTGCGCAGCAGCCGCACGATCAGGTCGGTCGCCTCGTCGAGCAGCTCGCGGGTGCGGGGCATGTCGAGCCCGATCATCGCCGCGTCCGACGGGAGCGACCCGGGGCCGAGGCCGAGCATGAACCGACCCCGCGTCAGGTGGTCGAGCAGCACCGCGCGCTCCGCCACCCACAGCGGGTGGTGGTACGACGCGGAGATGACACCCGTGCCCAGCTTGATGCGGCGGGTGCGCTCGGCGGCGGTGGCGATGAAGATCTCCGGGGACGCGATGATCTCGCTGCCCGCCGAGTGATGCTCGCCGATCCAGGCCTCGTCGTAACCGAGGCGGTCGAGCCACTCGACCGTCGCCAGGTCACCCTCGAGCAGCAGCGTGGGGTTCTCCCCCGGCGGGTGGAAGGGCGCCATGAAGATTCCGAATCGCATCCGCCGATCGCGCATCGCAGGCCTCCTGTCGGGTTTCTGAGACCGTATTCCCCATGACAAGCGTCACACGCGGACCTTGCACCTTTCGGACCTCGGCGTCGGGGCCCGCGGACGGCGAGGTCGTGCTGCTCCTGCACGGGTTCCCGCAGCACGCGGACTGCTGGGACCGCGTCGTCCCGCTGTTGAACGCCGCCGGCTACCGGACGGTGACGTTCGACCAGCGCGGGTACACGCCCGAGGCCCGGCCGCCTCGCCGGCGCGACTACGTGATCGGCGAGCTCACCGCCGACGCGGCCGCCGTGGTGGAGGCGTACGGCGGACGGGCCCACGTCGTCGGCCACGACTGGGGCGCGATCGTGGCGTGGTTCCTCGCGACCGACCATCCCGAGCGGGCCGCGACGGTGGCGTCGGTGTCGGTACCGCACCCACGGGCGTTCCTCGCCTCGATGGGCACGAGCCGACAGGTGCTCTCCTCCTGGTACATCCTGTTCTTCCAGCTGCCCTGGCTCCCCGAGCGGGCACTGCGCGCCCGGTGGACCTGGTTCCTCTCCGACTACGCGGGCCAGACGCCGGAGGGGGCGCGGCGCGACCTCGCCGGCTTCCCGGACGCGGAGTCACTGCGCGGCGCGATCCACTGGTACCGCGGGCTCCCGCTGGTCAACCTCTGGAGGCGCTCCGGCGCCCGGGTGCAGCAACCCACGCTCTTCGTGTGGAGCGATCACGACGTCGCGCTCAAGCGGAAGGGCGCGGAGACCACCGAACGGTACGTCGACGGCCCGTACACCTTCGAGATCCTGCCCGGCGTCAGCCACTGGATCCCCGAGGCCGCCCCCGAGCGCTTCACCGAGCTGCTCGTCGCCCACCTGCGCGCGCACCCGCTGGAATAAGCAGAAACGG
>NZ_BAAAHE010000010.1:0-52360 GCF_039525035.1 Sporichthya brevicatena | reverse complement strand
ACCGGCCGTTCTCACTTCTGCGATCTGTGCGCTGCGCCCGCCGGGCGCCGCAGATCAGTTGCCGTAGCCGCCGAAGTCGTAGTCCTCGAGGCGAACGGCGTCGCCGGAGCCGGTTCCGAAGGTGGCGTACTCCGGCTCCTCGTACCCGGCCATCGAGTACATCGCAGCCTTCGCCTCCTCGGTCGGCTCCACCCGGATGTTGCGGTAACGCGGCATGCCGGTACCGGCCGGGATGAGCTTGCCGATGATGACGTTCTCCTTGAGGCCCAGCAGCGGGTCGCTCTTGGCGTGGATCGCCGCGTCGGTGAGGACGCGGGTCGTCTCCTGGAACGACGCCGCCGACAGCCACGACTCGGTGGCGAGCGAGGCCTTGGTGATACCCATCAGCACCGGGCGACCGGAGGCGGGGGTGCCGCCCTCGGCGACGACGCGACGGTTCTCCTCCTCGAAGCGCGAACGCTCGACGAGCTCACCGGGAAGCAGTTCCGCGTCGCCGGACTCGATGACCGTCACGCGGCGCAGCATCTGCCGCACGATGATCTCGATGTGCTTGTCGTGGATCGACACGCCCTGCGAGCGGTAGACCTCCTGCACCTCCTCGACCAGGTGCTCCTGGACGGCCCGCTGGCCGAGGATGCGGAGCACCTCGTGCGGGTTGGCGGCGCCCATGACGAGCTTCTGGCCGACGTCGACGTGGTCGCCCTCCTCCACCAGGAGGCGGGACCGCTTCGAGACCGGGTACGCCCGCTCCTCGCTGCCGTCGTCGGGGACGACGACGACCTTGCGGGCCTTGTCGGAGTCCTCGATGCGGACGCGACCGGCGACCTCCGAGAGCGGAGCCAGACCCTTGGGCTGACGCGCCTCGAAGAGCTCGACGACACGCGGCAGACCGTGGGTGATGTCCTCACCCGCGACACCACCGGTGTGGAAGGTACGCATCGTCAGCTGGGTACCGGGCTCACCGATCGACTGGGCGGCGATGATGCCGACCGCCTCACCGATGTCGACGAGCTTGCCGGCAGCCAGCGACCGGCCGTAGCACATCGCGCAGGTGCCGACCTTGGACTGGCAGGTCAGGACTGAACGCACGCGCACGGTGTCGACCCCGGCCGCGATCAGGTCGTCGAGCAGGATGTTGGTGACGTCCGTGCCCGCCGGCACGGTGACGCCACCGTTGCCGGTGACCTCCTCGGCCAGGTTGCGCGAGACCACGTTCGTGTCGACGTGGTCGAGCTTGCGGAGCACACCGTCAGCACCCGGCGCCGCGATCTTGCAGAGCAGACCGCGCTCGGTGCCGCAGTCCTCCTCGCGGATGATGACGTCCTGCGAGACGTCGACCAGACGCCGCGTCAGGTAGCCGGAGTCCGCGGTCCGCAGAGCGGTGTCGGCCAGACCCTTACGGGCACCGTGCGTGGAGATGAAGAACTCCAGCACGGACAGGCCCTCGCGGAAGTTCGACTTGATCGGCCGCGGGATGATCTCGCCCTTCGGGTTGGCGACGAGACCACGCATACCGGCGATCTGCCGGACCTGCATCATGTTTCCGCGGGCGCCCGAGTCGATCATCATCGCGATCGGGTTGGTGCGGGAGAAGTTCTTCTCCATCGCGGACGCGACGACGTTGGTCGCCTGCGTCCAGACCTCGATGAGCTCCTGACGACGCTCGTCGTCGGTGATCAGACCCTTCTCGAACTGCTTCTGGATCTTCTCCGCGCGCGACTCGTAGTCCTCGAGGATCTGCTGCTTGTCCGGCGGGGTGATGACGTCGCCGATGGAGACGGTCACACCGGAGCGGGTCGCCCAGTGGAAGCCGGCTGCCTTGAGCGCGTCCAGCGTCGCCGCGACCTGAACCTTCGGGTACCGCTCGGCCAGGTCGTTGATGATGATCGACAGCTGCTTCTTGCCGACCTCGGCGTCGACGAACGGGTAGTCCGCCGGGAGAGCCTCGTTGAACAGGGCGCGGCCGAGCGAGGTCTCCAGGACCACCGGCTCGCCGGGCTGCCAGCCCTCGGGGGCCGTCCAGCCGCGCGGCGGGACGATGCCCTTGAGGCGCAGCTTGATCTTCGCCTGCAGCGCCAGCTCGCCGGTGTCGTAGGCCATGATCGCCTCGGCCACCGAGCCGAACACCCGGCCGTGACCGGGCAGCTCGCCACGGTCACCGGTCAGGAAGAACAGACCGATGATCATGTCCTGCGTCGGCATGGTGACCGGCTTGCCGTCGGACGGCTTGAGGATGTTGTTCGAGGACAGCATCAGGATGCGGGCCTCGGCCTGCGCCTCCGCGGACAGCGGCAGGTGCACGGCCATCTGGTCACCGTCGAAGTCGGCGTTGAAGGCCGAGCAGACGAGCGGGTGGATCTGGATGGCCTTGCCCTCGATCAGCTGCGGCTCGAAGGCCTGGATGCCGAGGCGGTGCAGCGTCGGCGCACGGTTCAGGAGAACCGGGTGCTCGGCGATGACCTCTTCGAGGACGTCCCACACCACGGGGCGGGCACGCTCGACCATGCGCTTGGCGCTCTTGATGTTCTGCGCGTGGTTGAGGTCGACGAGACGCTTCATGACGAACGGCTTGAACAGCTCGAGCGCCATGGCCTTCGGCAGACCGCACTGGTGCAGCTTGAGCTGCGGGCCGACGACGATGACCGAACGGCCGGAGTAGTCGACGCGCTTGCCGAGCAGGTTCTGCCGGAAGCGACCCTGCTTGCCCTTGAGCATGTCGGAGAGCGACTTCAGCGGACGGTTGCCCGGACCGGTGACCGGACGACCGCGGCGGCCGTTGTCGAACAGCGCGTCGACGGCCTCCTGAAGCATGCGCTTCTCGTTGTTGACGATGATCTCCGGCGCCCCGAGGTCGAGCAGACGCTTGAGGCGGTTGTTCCGGTTGATCACGCGGCGGTACAGGTCGTTCAGGTCCGAGGTGGCGAAGCGGCCACCGTCGAGCTGGACCATCGGACGCAGGTCCGGCGGGATGACCGGGATGCAGTCCAGGACCATGCCCATCGGCGAGTTCCGGGTCGACAGGAACGCCGAGACGACCTTGAGGCGCTTGAGCGCACGGGTCTTCTTCTGGCCCTTGCCGGTGCGGATGATCTCGCGGAGCTTCTCGGCCTCGGCCTCGAGGTCGAAGGACTCCAGACGCTTCTGGATCGCCGCCGCGCCCATGCCGCCGTCGAAGTACATCGCGAAGCGGTCCCGCATCTCGCGGTAGAGCATCTCGTCGCCCTCGAGGTCCTGGACCTTGAGGTTCTTGAAGCGGTTCCAGACGTCGTCCAGGCGGTCGATCTCGCGCTGGGCGCGGTCCCGGATCTGCTTGAGCTCGCGCTCCGCGCCTTCCTTGACCTTGCGCTTGGCGTCGGACTTGGCGCCCTGCTCCTCGAGCTCGGCCAGGTCGGCCTCGAGCTTGGCGGCGCGGGCCTCCAGGTCGGAGTCGCGGCGCTGCTCGATCTGACCCCGCTCGACCGAGATCTGCGCCTCGAGCGAGGTGAGGTCGCGGTGCCGCGCCTCCTCGTCGACCCACGTGATCATGTAGGCCGCGAAGTAGATGACCTTCTCCAGGTCCTTCGGCGCCAGGTCGAGCAGGTAGCCGAGCCGGCTCGGGACACCCTTGAAGTACCAGATGTGGGTGACCGGAGCGGCCAGCTCGATGTGGCCCATCCGCTCACGACGCACCTTGGCGCGGGTGACCTCGACGCCACAGCGCTCGCAGATGATGCCCTTGAAGCGGACGCGCTTGTACTTGCCGCAGTAGCACTCCCAGTCCCGGGTCGGACCGAAGATCTTCTCGCAGAAGAGCCCGTCCTTCTCCGGCTTGAGCGTGCGGTAGTTGATGGTCTCGGGCTTCTTGACCTCGCCGTGCGACCACTGGCGGATGTCGTCCGCGGTCGCCAGGCCGATGCGGAGCTCGTCGAAGAAGTTGACGTCGAGCACGTTGTCCCCAGTTCTCGAACTAAAGAGTGATCAGGTCGGCGGTGGGGGCGGGGGCACCGGAGCGGTGACCCCGCCGACCGCTAGACCTCCTCGACGCTGGACGGCTCACGCCGTGACAGGTCGATCCCGAGTTCCTCTGCCGCACGGAACACGTCCTCGTCGGTCTCCCGCATCTCGATGGACATGCCGTCGGAAGAGAGCACCTCGACGTTCAGGCACAGCGACTGCATTTCCTTGATGAGGACCTTGAAGGACTCCGGAATGCCGGGCTCCGGGATGTTCTCGCCCTTGACGATGGCCTCGTAGACCTTCACGCGGCCGAGGACGTCGTCGGACTTGATCGTCAGGAGCTCCTGCAGGGCGTAGGAGGCGCCGTAGGCCTCGAGGGCCCACACCTCCATCTCGCCGAACCGCTGGCCACCGAACTGCGCCTTACCACCCAGCGGCTGCTGCGTGATCATCGAGTACGGGCCGGTCGACCGGGCGTGGATCTTGTCGTCGACCAGGTGGAGCAGCTTCAGGATGTAGATGTAGCCGACCGAGATCGGGCTCTTGAACGGCTCGCCGGAGCGGCCGTCGAAGAGCTGCGCCTTGCCGTCCTCCCCGATCAGCCGCACGCCGTCGCGGGTCTTGAGCGTCGACCCGAGGAGACCGGTGATCTCCTCCTCGCGCGCGCCGTCGAAGACGGGGGTGGCCACGTTGGTGCCGGGCTCGCCCACGTCCGCACCGATGCCGCGCAGACGGTCCTTCCACTCCTCGTCGTCACCCTCGACCTGCCAGCCGGTCTTGGCCACCCACCCGAGGTGGGTCTCCAGGATCTGGCCGATGTTCATGCGCGAGGGCACACCGAGCGGGTTGAGCACGATGTCGACCGGGGTGCCGTCCGAGAGGAACGGCATGTCCTCGACGGGCAGGATCTTGGCGATGACGCCCTTGTTGCCGTGGCGGCCGGCGAGCTTGTCACCGTCGGTGATCTTGCGCTTCTGCGCGACGTAGACGCGGACCAGCTGGTTCACGCCCGGGGGCAGCTCGTCCCCCTCCTCGCGGTCGAAGACGCGGACGCCGATGACCTTGCCGGACTCACCGTGCGGCACCTTCAGCGAGGTGTCGCGGACCTCGCGCGCCTTCTCACCGAAGATCGCGCGGAGCAGGCGCTCCTCGGGGGTCAGCTCGGTCTCACCCTTGGGCGTGACCTTGCCGACGAGGATGTCGCCGGTCGTGACCTCGGCGCCGATGCGGATGATGCCGCGGTCGTCGAGGTCCGCGAGGACCTCCTCGGAGACGTTCGGGATGTCCCGGGTGATCTCCTCGGGGCCGAGCTTGGTGTCGCGGGCGTCGACCTCGTGCTCCTCGATGTGGATCGAGGAGAGGACGTCGTCCTGCACCAGACGCTGGGACAGGATGATCGCGTCCTCGTAGTTGTGGCCCTCCCACGGCATGAAGGCGACCAGCAGGTTCTTGCCGAGCGCCATCTCGCCGTTCTGGGTGCACGGACCGTCGGCGATGACCTCGCCGGCCACGATGCGGTCGCCCTCGTGAACGATCGGCTTCTGGTTGATGCAGGTGCCCTGGTTCGAGCGGCGGAACTTGGCCAGGCGGTAGGTCGTGTAGGTGCCCTCGTCCTCCATCACCTGGATGTAGTCCGCGGAGACCTCCTGCACGACGCCGGCCTTGGTGGCCACGACGACGTCGCCGGCGTCCTTGGCCGCGCGGTACTCCTGGCCGGTGCCGACGAGCGGCGCCTCGGCGCGGAGCAGCGGGACCGACTGACGCTGCATGTTCGAGCCCATCAGGGCGCGGTTCGCGTCGTCGTGCTCGAGGAACGGGATCATCGCCGTCGCGACCGACACCATCTGGCGCGGCGAGACGTCCATGTAGTCGACCTCGGCGGCCGGGATGAACTCGACCTCGCCACCCTTACGACGGACCAGGACGCGAGCCTCCGCGAACGTGTTGTCCGGGTTCAGCGGCGCGTTGGCCTGCGCGATGACGTGCAGGTCCTCCTCGTCGGCGGTCAGGTAGTCGATGTCGTCCGTGACCTGGCCGTTGACGACCTTGCGGTACGGCGTCTCGACGAAACCGAACGGGTTGATCCGCCCGTAGGTCGCGAGCGAGCCGATCAGACCGATGTTCGGGCCTTCCGGCGTCTCGATCGGGCACATGCGGCCGTAGTGCGACGGGTGGACGTCACGGACCTCGAAGCCCGCGCGCTCCCGGGACAGACCACCGGGACCCAGCGCCGACAGGCGGCGCTTGTGGGTCAGACCCGCGAGCGGGTTGGTCTGGTCCATGAACTGCGACAGCTGGCTGGTGCCGAAGAACTCCTTGATGGAGGCGACGACCGGCCGGATGTTGATCAGGGTCTGCGGCGTGATCGCCTCGACGTCCTGGGTGGTCATGCGCTCACGCACGACGCGCTCCATCCGGGCCAGGCCCGTACGGACCTGGTTCTGGATGAGCTCGCCGACGGTGCGCAGACGCCGGTTGCCGAAGTGGTCGATGTCGTCGACCTCGACGCGGGCGTTGCCGCGGGCGCTCGGCATCTCCGTCTCGCCGGCGTGCAGCGCAACCAGGTACTTGATGGTCGCGACGATGTCCTGCTCGGTGAGCACGCCGTTCGCCAGCGGCTGGTTCAGCGCCAGCTTCTTGTTGACCTTGTAGCGGCCGACCTTCGCGAGGTCGTAGCGCTTCGGGTTGAAGTAGAGGTTGTCCAGCAGGGTCTGGGCCGCCTCACGCGTCGGGGGCTCGCCCGGACGCAGCTTGCGGTAGATGTCGAGCAGCGCCTCGTCCTGGGTGGACGTGTGGTCCTTCTCCAGGGTGGCCATCATCGACTCGTACTGCCCGAACTCCTCGCGGATGCGGGCGTCGTCCCAGCCGAGGGCCTTGAGCAGCACGGTGACCGACTGCTTGCGCTTGCGGTCGATGCGCACGCCGACCGCGTCCCGCTTGTCGATCTCGAGCTCGAGCCAGGCACCCCGGGAGGGGATGACCTTGGCCGAGAAGATGTCCTTGTCGGACGTCTTGTCGATCGCCTTGTCGAAGTAGACGCCCGGGGAGCGGACGAGCTGCGAGACGACGACACGCTCGGTGCCGTTGATGATGAAGGTGCCCTTGTCCGTCATCAGGGGGAAGTCACCCATGAAGACGGTCTGGCTCTTGATCTCGCCGGTCTCGTTGTTCGTGAACTCGGCGGTGACGAAGAGCGGGGCGGAGTAGGTGAAGTCCCGCTCCTTGCACTCGTCGATCGAGTTCTTGGGCGGCTCGAACCGGTGGTCCCGGAACGTGAGCGACATGGAGCCGGAGAAGTCCTCGATCGGGGAGATCTCCTCGAAGATCTCCTCGAGGCCCGACTGGGTCGGGACGTCGTCGCGGCCGGCCGCGACAGCCGCGTCGACGCGCGCCTGCCAACGGTCGTTGCCCAGCAGCCAGTCGAACGAGTCGACCTGCAGGGCGAGGAGGTTCGGGACTTCCAGGGGCTCGCGAATCTTCGCGAAGCTGATGCGCCGAGGGGCGTTGGTGGCCGAGGGGGTGAGCGAGGCGGTGCGCGAGGCGGCCAAGAGTGGTCCTTCCGATGGCTCGCGGTCGGTTCAGCGCATGCACAACCACCTGTGTCAAGAACACAGGTGATCACGGCAGACAGCGCAAGGGGGCAGTTTAGCCTCAAGGCAAACCGCTGTCCAGAGCCGCAGGTCAAGCCTGCGGGCCCCTCGCGCGAGCGCGAGAACTCGCGAACGCACCGAAAGGATGAGGGCGCAGCGCGCCCCAGTCAAGAGATCAGGCCAACAGTGTGGACGCGTCGCGGCCGGGCAGTTGGACGGATTCGGACAATACCGGACGTGATCACCGGACGCGTCCTTGCAGGTCAGAGCGCTGCGGCGGGATCGGCCCCGACGTCGGACCCGCCGAAGGACCCCGCCGGCGGGACGATCCCGTTCTCCGCGCACCACTGCCCGGGTGGCCGCTGCCGGGACCGCGGAACGCCGTCGCTCGGCATCATCTGGAGCGGGATCGGGGGCAGCGGAGGGAGTTCGGTATCACGTTCGGCGGCCAGTTCGTCGGCGTCCTTCTCCTCCGACATGCCGATCGGACCCACCCGCTGAGCGTTCAGGAACTGCCGGACGACCGACTCCTCGGAGGACAGCAGCATCTCCCGCGGACCGAACATCGCCAGGTGGCGGTGGTAGAGCAGGCCGATGTTGTCCGGGACGGTCCGGGCGGTGTTGATGTCGTGGGTGACGATGAGGATCGTCGCGCCGATCCGCTGGTTCAGGTCGACGATGAGCTGGTTGAGGAACGCCGTGCGGACCGGGTCGAGGCCGGAGTCCGGCTCGTCGAACAGAATGATCTTCGGGTCCAGCACCAACGCCCGGGCCAGGCCGGCACGCTTGCGCATGCCGCCGGACAGCTCCCCCGGCAGCTTGTCCTCGGCCCCCACCAGTCCGACCAGGTCCATCTTCTCCCGCACGACGGCGCGGATCTCGGACTCGGACTTGCGGGTGTGCTCCCGCAGCGGGAACGCGACGTTGTCGTAGAGGTTCATCGAGCCGAACAGCGCGCCGTCCTGGAACAGCACCCCGAAGAGCTTGCGGACCTCGTAGAGGTCGCGCTCCTTGAGCCGGCAGATGTCCTGGCCCTCGATCACGATCGAGCCGGCGTCCGGCCGCAGCAGCCCGACCAGGGTCTTGAGCAGCACCGACTTACCGGTCCCGGACGGGCCGAGCAGGACGGAGATCTCCCCCGCCGGCAGCGTGAGCGTCACGTCACGCCAGATCACCTGCCGCCCGAAGCTCTTGGTGAGCCCCCGGATGTCGATCTCGACGCCCATGCCGGGGAGTGTAGGGCCCGGCGAGCGCCGGCCCGGGAACGCCGACGGGCGGCCGCCGAGATCGGCGACCGCCCGCGCGGTGGAACTGGTGGTGCGGGAGAACTACGTGCGGAAACTACTTCAGCGAGATGGTGGCGCCGGCGCCCTCGAGGGCAGCCTTGGCCTTCTCCGCGGTCTCCTTGTTGACCTTCTCCAGGACCTTGGAGGGGGTGCCGTCGACGAGGTCCTTGGCCTCCTTGAGACCGAGGTTCGTGAGCGCGCGCACCTCCTTGATGACCTGGATCTTCTTGTCGCCGGCGGACTCGAGGACGACGTCGAACTCGTCCTGCTCCTCCGCGGCAGCGTCGCCGCCGCCGCCACCGGCCGGCGCCGCGGCGGCCACGGCCACCGGAGCGGCGGCGGTGACGCCGAAGGTCTCCTCGAACTGCTTCACGAACTCGGAGAGCTCGATCAGCGTCATCTCCTTGAACGCGTCGAGCAGTTCGTCGGTGCTGAGCTTCGCCATGATCGGCGGTCCTTCCATTCGGTCGAACGTGGGTCTGAAGGGGGTTTAGCTCTCGGCGGATGCCTCGGGCTCGGGGGTCTCTGCGACGGGGTCTTCCGTCGCGACCGGGCTCTCGGCAACGGCCTCGGCCGACGCCTCGACAGCGGGTTCTTCGGTGGCCGGGGCGGCGGCGGCAGGGCCACCGGTCGCCTCGACCTGCGCACGCAGGGCCTCGACGGTCCGCGCGGTCTTCGACAGCGGCGCCTGGAACAGGGCCGCGGCCTGGGACAGCGAGGCGGTCATGGCCCCGGCGAGCTTGGCGAGCAGGACCTCGCGGGACTCCAGGTCCGCGAGCTTGGTGACGTCCGCGGCGGACAGCGGCTTGCCGTCCAGGACGCCGCCCTTGATCACGAGGAGCGGGTTCGCCTTGGCGAAGTCCCGCAGCCCCTTCGCGACCTCGACCGCGTCGCCGGAGACGAACGCGATCGCGGACGGACCGGCGAGGAGGGACTCGAACGCCTCGACCCCGGCCTCCTTGGCCGCGATCTTCGTCAAGGTGTTCTTGACGACGTGGTACTCGGCGTTGCCGGAGAGGCTGCGCCGCAGAGCCTTGAGCTGTGCCACGGTGAGACCGCGGTACTCGGTCAGCACCGCCGCGTTGGAGTTGCGGAACGCGTCCGTCAGCTCCGCCACCGCGGATGCCTTGTCGGGCCGGGCCATGGCCCTCCTTCCTTCGGGAGCGACCGCAGGTCCGTTCCGGGTCCGGACACACGAAACGCCCCGGCGCAGGCCGGGGCGCGGAAGTCCCACGGGCAGAAGGACGAACCCCCTTACCCATCCAGGTGGAATCACCTGGCGTCACCTGCGCGGGCCGCCCGGAGTACGGGGCCTTCGGTCACCGAAATGACAACCTGCGGTCTTTGGCTGCCGCCAGCGTACGGACCGAACGGGCCGCGGGTCAAAACGACCCCGCGGCCCCGGTCCTGCTCAGCGTGCGAGAAGCGTGTTGTGAGCGTGCGTCGAGCGTGCGACGAGCGGGTGATCAGTGCGTTCGTGGGTGTGTGATCAGCTGGCGCGGCCGCCGCCGGAGCTCATCTGTTCCATCTGCTCGCGGAGCCGCTCGGCGAACTGCTCGGACAGGTCCGAGGAGAAGTTCTCGCCCAGCGAGCGCTCCAGCTGCTCCGAGATCTGCTTGTCGAAGTCCTCCCCGAACTGCTTCGCGAGGTCCCCGCCGAAGGCGTCCTCCAGCTTGCCGCCGAGCGCGTCGGACAGCAGGGCCCCGACGTCGAACTTCTTCGCGTCCGCCGGGACGTCGACCTTCACGTCCGAGCCGAAGTCGGTGAACTTCATCGTCATCTTGAACTCGCCGGCCATCGGCAGCGTCACTGCGAGCTTGCGGGCGCGGTAGTCGCCGTCGACCCAGGCGTCCACGGTGACGGGCTCGGACAGGCCCATCGAGTCCTTGATGCTCTTCTCGAGCTGCTCCTCCAGCTGGCGGCTGAGCTCGTTCGAGTGCGTCGAGGACTTCTTCTCGGTCACCGTGCCGGTGCCCTCGGGGTTGATCTTCGCCCGGTAGTGCGTGGTCTTGACGCCGTCGATCGTCTCGGTGCCGACCTTGCTGACGTCCTGGGTGTCGAGCATCTTCTGCAGTTGCTCCACCGGGTTCGCCATCGTCGGGTCGATCCCGGCGATGTCGGCGCCCTCGGACTTCGCGTCGTCCAGCGGCAGGGAGAGCCAGCCGCCGTCCGTGCCGAGGCCCGGGATCAGACCACCCTTGGTGATCTTCAGGTACATCACGTCGTCGACCAGGCGGAACTCGGTGCCGGCCGGGACCGAGATGCCCATCATCTTCATCGAGTCGAAGACCATCCGCGCGGCGGGCCGGTCGCCGCCGCGGTACGCGCCGGAGCCCTTCACCGAGACCCCGGAACCGGTGACCTCGAAGGTGTAGGCGGCGCTGTCCTTGGCCGCGGCGTCCGCGACCTTCTGGATCGCGGCCACCGGCGTCATCGACTCGAGCTCGGCAGCGGCTCGGTCGGTGGCGCTGTCCGAGCCGTTGCAGCCGGCCAGGCCGGCGAAGGCGAGGACGGCCGCCGTGGACACGGCGGCGGCGCGGAAGCGGTGGGTACGGCGCGCACTCACGTTTCGGTCATCTCCCAGGTCGGACGCAGGCCCAGTCTGCCTGCCTCTCCTGAGACGACAAGGCCCGGTGCGGCGTTCCGCACCGGGCCAAATCGTGATCGTGCTTCGGAATCCAGGGAGCAAAGTCCCTGGTCAACCGCAGGTCAGACGGTCTCCTCGACCGTCTCCTCCGTGAGGTTGCGGACCTTGTTCGGGTCCACCGGGATGGCCGGACCCATCGTGGTGGAGAAGACGGCCTTGCGCAGGTAGCGGCCCTTGGCGGCGGACGGCTTGAGCCGGAGCACCTCGTCCAGGGCGGCGGCGTAGTTCTCGACCAGCGCAATGTCGGAGAACGAGGTCTTGCCGATGATGAAGTGCAGGTTCGCGTGCTTGTCGACGCGGAACTCGATCTTGCCGCCCTTGATGTCGTTGACGGCCTTGGCGACGTCCATCGTGACCGTGCCGGTCTTCGGGTTCGGCATCAGGCCACGCGGGCCGAGCACGCGACCGAGGCGGCCGACCTTGCCCATCAGGTCCGGGGTGGCGACGACGGCGTCGAAGTCCAGCCAGCCCTTGCTGATCTGCTCGATCATGTCGTCCGAGCCGACGTAGTCGGCGCCGGCGGCGGTGGCCTCGGCGGCCTTGTCACCGTTGGCGAGGACCAGGACGCGGGCGGTCTTGCCGGTGCCGTGCGGCAGGTTCACGGTGCCGCGGACCATCTGGTCGGCCTTGCGGGGGTCGACCCCGAGGCGGAACGCGACCTCGACGGTCGAGTCGAACTTGGTGGTGGAGGTCTCCTTCGCCAGCCGCGCGGCGTCCAGCGGGGCGTAGAGCTTGTCCTTGTCCACCTTCGGGGCGGCGTTGTTGTAGGCCTTGCTGCGCTTCATGACTTCTCCTGGGAAAAAGGCGTGGTACCGACGGGCTGCAGCGGCCCTCCCACGTGGATCGGTGTGCTGCGGTGGTGCTGGTCCGTACGGGCTGGCGCCCGGGTCCTGCTCAGGCCTCGACGGTGATGCCCATGGAACGGGCGGTGCCGGCGATGATCTTCTCCGCGGCGTCGAGGTCGTTCGCGTTCAGGTCGGGCATCTTCGCCTCGGCGATGCTGCGGACCTGGTCACGGGTGAGCTTGGCGACCTTGGTCTTGTGCGGCTCGCCGGAGCCCTTCTCGATCCCGGCGGCCTTGAGGATCAGGCGCGCAGCCGGCGGGGTCTTGGTGATGAAGGTGAACGAACGGTCCTCGTAGACCGAGATCTCGACGGGAACGATGTCGCCCCGCTGGTTCTCCGTGGCCGCGTTGTAGGCCTTGCAGAACTCCATGATGTTCACGCCGTGCTGACCCAGCGCAGGGCCGACCGGCGGCGCCGGCGTCGCAGCTCCGGCCTTGATCTGGAGCTTGATGATCGCCGAGAGCTTCTTCTTGGGAGGCATCTGTTCTTCTTCTTCGCTTCCGAGTTCCGCCCGGGCCTGTACCCGGAGGTCGTTGGGGGCGTGGGGGGCGAAGCCCCCCACTGTCAGTTCTTCTGGATCTGGCTGAAGGACAGTTCGACCGGGGTCTCCCGGCCGAAGATCTCCACCAGACCCTTGACCTTCTGGGCCTCGGCGTTGATCTCGTGAATCGTGGCCTGCAGGGTGGCGAACGGACCGTCGATGACGGTGACCGAGTCGCCGATGTCGAAGTCGAGCACCTGGATCTTGGCGGCGGCGGCGCCCTTCGTGCCCGTGGCCTTCGCCGGCTCCGGGGCCAGGATCTTCATGACCTCGTCGAGGGTGAGCGGCGACGGCTCGTGCGTGTGGCCCACGAAGCCGGTGACGCCCGGGGTGTGCCGGACGGCGGACCAGGACTCGTCGGTGAGGTCCATCCGGACCAGCACGTACCCGGGGAACTTGTTCCGCCGGACGTTCTTGCGCTGGCCGTTCTTGATCTCGACGACCTCTTCCTGCGGCACCTCGATCTGGAAGATGTAGTCCTCCATGTTGAGGCTGGCCGTGCGGTTCTCGAGGTTCGCCTTCACGCGGTTCTCGTAGCCGGCGTAGGAGTGCACGACGTACCAGTCACCGGGGGCGGCGTAGAGCGCGCGGCGGAACTCCTCGACCGGGTCGAGGTCCTCCTCGTCCTCCTTGGGACCCTCGGCGGGCGCCTCGGCGCTCTCGAAGGTCACCTCGGGGGCCGCGGTGTCGCCGCCGGTGTCGCCGTCGGTGTCGGTGTCGGCCGTCTCGGGAGCGGCCGACTCCTCGACCGCCTCAGCTCCCTCGACGTCGGCCGAGACGTCGGCGGCGTCCTCCGCGACGGAGGCGTCGTCGAAGCTGTGGGGCGAGTCGGACACAGGAGAGCCTTTCGAGATGTCAGCGGTGGAGCAGGTCGGGCAGGGGGCCTACCCGAAGATCTTGAGCACTGCCTTGCTGAAGCCCAGGTCCAGCACGGAGACGTACGCGATCATGATCGTGACGAACACCATGACCACCGCGGTGTAGGTGATCAGCTCCTTGCGCGTCGGCCAGATGACCTTGCGCAGCTCCGCGACGACCTGGCGGTAGTAGAGGCCGGTGCGGGCCGGCAGGCGCTTGAGCCCCCCACGGCCACCGTCGGATGCCGGGCGCTCAGGCGTTGCCTCAGCGGTCTCCGTCACTCGTCCTCACCTGGATCCTCAACCCGGCCCCCGCGGTGCGGAGGTTTTCCGACGCCCCGTGCGGGGCGCCGGTTCGTTGCGCAGGGCCGGAGGGACTCGAACCCCCAACCGCCGGTTTTGGAGACCGGAACTCTACCAATTGAGCTACGACCCTAAGCGGTGCGCGAGCCGTACGCGGGCGTGCCAAGGCAACGGTGCGCTCACCGAGGGGCGAGTCTAAGGGGCATCCCCGACCGGCGTCGAACCGAGGCCGGTCCCACGCTCGATCCGTGGCCGATCCCATGTCCCTCCCGGAGTCATGGAACGCCGCCGAGGTGGAACGATGAGCTCATGACCGCGACCCCTTCCTTCCCCCGGATCAGCGCGCGCATCGCCGGGATCACCGAGTCCGCGACCCTCGCCGTGGACGCCAAGGCCAAGGCTCTGCAGGCGGCCGGGCGGCCCGTCATCGGCTTCGGGGCGGGCGAGCCGGACTTCCCGACGCCGGACTACATCGTCGAGGCGGCGGTGGCGGCGTGCCGCGAGCCCCGCAACCACCGGTACTCCCCCGCCGGCGGCCTGCCCGAGCTCAAGGAGGCGATCGCGGCGAAGACGCTGCGCGACTCCGGCTACTCGGTCTCGGCGTCGCAGGTCCTGGTGACGAACGGCGGCAAGCAGGCGGTCTACGCCGCGTTCGCGACCCTGCTGGACCCGGGCGACGAGGTGCTGCTCCCGGCGCCGTTCTGGACCACGTACCCGGAGGCCATCCGCCTCGCGGGCGGGCTGCCGGTCGAGATCGTGGCCGACGAGACCCAGAACTACCTGGTGACCGTCGATCAGCTCGAGGCCGCGCGCACGTCCCGCTCGAAGGTGCTGCTGTTCTGCTCGCCGTCGAACCCGACCGGTGCCGTCTACAGCCCCGAGCAGGTCCGCGAGATCGGCCGCTGGGCCCTCGAGCACGGCATGTGGGTCGTCACCGACGAGATCTACGAGCACCTGATCTACGGCGACGCGACGTTCTCCTCGATCCCGGTCGAGGTGCCCGAGCTCGCCGACCGCTGCGTCGTGCTGAACGGCGTCGCGAAGACGTACGCGATGACCGGCTGGCGCGTGGGCTGGCTGATCGGGCCCGCCGACGTGGTCAAGGGCGCGACGAACCTGCAGTCGCACGCGACGTCCAACGTGGCGAACGTCTCGCAGCGGGCCGCGCTCGCGGCGGTCAGCGGGGACCTGTCCGCGGTCGCGCAGATGCGCGAGGCCTTCGACCGGCGCCGCCAGACGATGGTGCGGATGCTCTCGGAGATCCCCGGGGTCACCTGCCCCGAGCCGCTGGGCGCGTTCTACGCGTACCCGTCGGTGGCCGGGATCCTCGGCAAGGAGATCCGCGGCCAGCGGCCCTCGACGACCACGGAGCTCGCCGAGCTGATCCTCACCGAGGCCGAGGTGGCCGTCGTGCCGGGCGAGGCCTTCGGGACGCCGGGCTACCTGCGCCTGTCGTACGCGCTCGGCGACGACGACCTCGTCGAGGGCGTCTCCCGGATCGCCAAGCTCCTGGGTGAGGCGAGCGCCTGACCCCTCCCCCGGTGGGGCGGCGGGACCTGCGGACGCTGCCCAAGGCGCACCTGCACCTGCACTTCACCGGGTCGATGCGGCACGCGACGCTGCTCGACCTGGCCGAGCACCACGGCCTCCGGCTGCCGGACCAGCTCCGGCGCCGGGAGCCGTTGGAGCTCGAGGCCACCGACCAGCGCGGCTGGTTCCGCTTCCAGCGGCTCTACGACGCCGCGCGGGCGGCCGTGCAGACCGAGGAGGACATCCGGCGCCTGGTGCTGGAGGCGGCCCAGGACGACGCCGCCGAGGGCTCCGGCTGGCTGGAGCTCCAGGTCGACCCGTCGACCTACGCCCGACACCTGGGCGGCCTGACCCCGACCGTCGAGCTGATCCTCGACGCCGCCCGGGACGCCGCGGCCGCGACCGGGGTGGGCATCGGGCTGATCCTCGCCGCCAACCGCACCCGGCACCCGTTCGACGCCCGGACGCTGGCCCGGCTCGCCGCCCGCTACGCCGACGCCGGCGTGGTCGGGTTCGGACTGTCCAACGACGAGCGACGCGGCCGGGCGGCGGACTTCGACCGCGCCTTCGAGATCGCCCGCGGCGCCGGCCTGGCCGCGCTCCCCCACGGCGGGGAGCTCGGCGGCCCGTCCGAGGTCCGGGACTGCCTGCGCACCCTGCGCGCCCACCGCATCGGGCACGGCGTCCGTGCGATCGAGGACCCGGCGCTGCTCGAGGAGCTCGCCGCCGCCCGGATCACCCTCGAGGTGTGCCCGGCGTCCAACGTCGCGCTCGGCGTCGCCGACGACGCGGCCGCGGTGCCGGTCCGCACGCTGATGACCGCCGACGTCCCCGTCGCCCTCGGCGCCGACGACCCGCTGCTGTTCGGGTCCCGGCTGGTCGACCAGTACGTCATCGCCCGGGACGTCCACGGCTGCACCGACGCCGAGCTCGCCGACCTCGCCCGGCACTCCGTCGAGGGCTCCCTCGCCCCCGAGGAGACCAAGTACCGCCTCCGCGGCCGCATCGCCGCCTGGCTGGCCGAGCCCCCGCCCCCCGCGCACTAGAGATGACATCTCCACTGCAGGTCGGCCTGCGCACTGAAGATGTCATCTCCAGTGCAGGTCGGCCTGCGCACTGAAGATGACATCTCCACCGCAGGTCGGCCTGCGCACTGAAGATGACATCTCCACTGCAGGTCGGCTTGTGCACTGAAGATGTCATCTCCAGTGCAGGGGGGGGGTCAGAGGGTGTGGCCGACCAGGACGGGCTCGTGGTGGAGCTCGATGCCGAAGCGGTCGAGGACGCCGGCGCGGATCGCGCGGGCGAGGGTCAGCAGGTCCGTCGCGGAGGCGCCGCCGCGGTTGGTCAGCGCCAGCGTGTGCTTGGTCGAGAGGGTCGCGCGGCCACCGGTGAGCTCGGCGCCGAAGCCCTTGGAGAAGCCCGCGTGCTCGATCAACCAGGCCGCGGAGGTCTTCACCAGACCGTCGCCGGCCGGGTAGCGCGGAGCGTCGTCGGGCAGGGCCGCCCCGGCCACCGCGGCAGTCAGGATCGGGTTGGTGAAGAACGACCCGGCGCTCCACGTGTCGTGGTCGTCGGGATCGAGCACCATGCCCTTGGAGCGGCGCAGGCCCAGGACCGCCTCGCGCACCGCGGCGACCGGCGCGGTGCCGCCGACCTCGACGCCGAGGGTGCGGGCGAGCTCGGCGTAGCGCACCGGCGCACCCGTGCCGCCCGTGGTGAGCCGGAACTCCACCGCGGTGACGACGAAGCGGGACGTCCGCTTGAACAAGCTGTCCCGGTAGGCGAAGTTGCAGTCCGCAGGGGCGAAGCGGCGCTCGGTGCCGGTCTCGCGGTCGAAGGTCCGCACGGCGGTCAGCACGTCCGCGACCTCCTGCCCGTACGCGCCGACGTTCTGGATCGGGGTGGCCCCGACGCTGCCCGGGATGCCGGACAGGGCCTCGATCCCGGCCCAGCCCTCCTCGACCGTGTACTCGACGAGAGCGTCCCAGTTCGCACCGGCCTCGACGATGACGTCGACGCTGTCGTCGGAGCCGTCGTCCGCTCCCCCACTGACCGCCAGGCCGTCCCCGACCATCCGGGCGACGGTCCCGGCGAAACCGTCGTCGGAGACCAGCAGGTTCGATCCGCCGCCCAGCACCATCACCGGCTCGTCGCCGACCTCGGCGAACAGGGCGGCGAGCTCGTCCACGCCGGCCACGTCGACCAGCCGGGTGATCGGACCACCGACGCGGAAGGTGGTCAGCTCGGCGAAGCTGGTCACGGCAGCCGGACGGTGGCGATCGCCTTCGCCAGCACGGTCGCGCCGTCGTAGGTGGCCTTGATCGTGACCTTGACCAGGTTGTCGTCGAGCTTCTCGGTCACCGCGGCGCTCACCTCCACGGTGGCGCCCTGCTCGTCGTCCGGGACTGGCACGGGGCGGGTGAACCGCACGCCGTACTCGGTGAGCGCGCCGGGGTCGCCGGTCCAGTCGGTCACGACGCGGACGACCGTGCCCATCGTGAGCATCCCGTGGGCGATGACGTTCGGCAGGCCGACCTCGGTGGCGATCCGCTCGTTCCAGTGGATCGGGTTGAGGTCACCGGAGGCGCCGGCGTAGCGGACCAGGTCGGCGCGGCCGAACGTGAAGCGCTGCGCCGGCAGCTCGGTGCCCTTCTCGACGCCCGCCCAGGTGGGAGCGCTCATGCCGACTCCCCCCGGCAGACCAGCGTCGAGGTCGAGGTCACGACGTGCTCGCCCTCCTCGGTCGCCGAGACGCAGTCGACGGTGAGGACGTCGTTGCCGGCCAGGTGCTTCACGGCCTTGATCTCGACGGTCGTGACGAGCCGGTCGCCCGGGCGCAGCGGCCGGGCGTAGCGGAAGTTCTGGTCGCCGTGGACGACGTTCTGCAGCTCGATGCCGAGGTCGGCGAGCACGGCGAAGGCGCCGTCGAGCGCGAAGACGATCGGGAACGTCGGGGGGGCGATGACGTCCGGGTAGCCCAGGGCCTTCGCGGCCTCCGGGTCGCGGAACACCGGGGACGGGTCACCGATCGCGTCGGCGAACTCGCGGATCTTCTCCCGAGCCACCTCGTAGGGGCGGCTGGGCGGATAGGTACGACCGACGAGAGCGGGATCGACGGGCATGACGGCGAGCGGCGCGCCGAAGGGCTAGCGGGTCTCGCGGTGCAGCGTGTGCCGGCGCTCGCGCGGGCAGTACTTCTTCATCTCGAGCCGGTCGGGGTCGTTCCGCCGGTTCTTCTTGGTGATGTAGTTGCGCTCCTTGCACTCCGTGCAGGCCAAAGTGATCTTCGGCCGGATGTCCTGCGACTTGCTCGCCACGGTCGTGCCTCTCTACGTCTGCTCGCGCGATCTGTTGCGCAACTACTTGCGTCCGGTGTTCCAACGAGCTTCGATCGCCTCGGCAATCGAAGCAAGCTTCGATTGCACTCGGCTCACTCGCACGTAGCGGTGACCGGACTTGAACCGGTGACACAGCGATTATGAGCCGCTTGCTCTACCAACTGAGCTACACCGCCGCTGCTGCCGGTCGAAAGACCAGCTCAGAGCCCCTTTACGGAATCGAACCGTAGACCTTCTCCTTACCATGGAGACGCTCTGCCGACTGAGCTAAAGGGGCAAGGCTCGTAGAGGTTACACGCTCCGAGGGCGTGCTCCCCAATCGGTCCCACCGTCGGCCGCGGGACCACTGGTCCGAGCGGGTGGCAGTGCCCCACGACACCGCCGGGCAGTGCTCACGATTCGCCCAAACCGCCGACGCGCACCGGCCCGATCCTGCTGAGGTGAGCGGGTGGCGACGGGGGCGGTGGCGACGGCGCGGCGGACGCGGGTGCACCTCGACGAGGCCGGTCCGCTGCCGATGCGCGGAGTGCTCGCGGCGGTGGCGGACTCCGCGGCCGCGCTCGGGCTCGGCGGGTTCGCGCGCACCGACACTTACGGGCTGACGGTCGAGATCGAGGGCCCGGCCGAGCAGGTCGCGCACTTCCTGTCCCGGATCGCCGGCGGCCCGCTCGGCGTCTGCTGGTCGCCCGGCGGCGAGCTCGCCCCGCTCGGCGCGACGGAGTTCGCGGTGCTCGCCGTCTCGGCCCAGCGCACCGCGGCAACCGCCCACCGCGGGTCCGACGTCGCCCTGTGCCCGACCTGCGTCGACGCGCTGTTCGACAAGACGTCACCGCGTTTCCTCGACCCCACCGTCGGCTGCCCGGCGTGCCGGCGCGACGAGTCCGGCGCGGTCTCCGCAGCGACCCGCAGCGAGTTGCGCCTCACCGACCCCGCCGGCGTCCCGATCGCGGGCGTCCCGCTGCGCAGCGCGATGGCACTGCTGCTGGTCGGCGGGCGGATCCTTGCGACCCAGGACGCCTCCCGGACCCGCCTCTACGCCGACGCCACCCGCCCCGCGGCGGTGGCGGCGCTCACCGGGGTGGCCGCGGCCACGACGGGCAGCGTCGTCGCGTTGTGCCCGGACCTGGAGTGGGCCCGCCGCCTCGCGGTCGTCGACGAGGACGAGGCCGCGGCCCTGACCTCGCGCCGCAATCCCGTCCTCCTGCTGGAACCGCATCCGGTCGGCCCGGCGCGCGACCTGACCCCGGCCGGGGGGCCACTGCCCGTGACCCTGCCGGGCTGCGGACTCACGCACCTCCTGACCCGGGCGGCGGCTCGCCCCCTGGCCTGTCTGGACCGGCCGGCGGGGGCCGACCCCGGCCCGGCCGTGGGCATTCTTCGTGCGGAACCGGTCATCTGAGTCCAGAGCCCCCGGTAGCACCGCGGAGGCATCGGTAGCACCGCGTAGTGACCAGTAACACTGCGTAGCGATCTGTAGCGGCCCGGGGCAAGTCGGGACATCGGCCATTCGGCCCCTCAAGTGGGTTCGACGGGGCGCCGAATCACCCCGCGATAGGTACGGGGGCCCCGCTCCCGTGGTCTCCCCGGGCCACCTCCCGGGGGGTTGTCCTCTCGCGTCGCCCGCCCGCGGCCCATCCCACCTGGAGCCTTGAAATGACGCACGCCCACGCGGAGTTGCCCGTCGACTCGAAGCCCGCCGGGAGCCTTCTCGGCGACCTGGCCCGCTTCGTCGGCCTGGTCACGCTCACGCTCGCCCTGGTCGTCGGAGCCCTCATCGGGCTCGGCGGCACGTCGCAGGCCGCCCCGAAGTCGAACGCCTCGGTCAACTCGGCCAGCGTCAAGGTCCTGCGCAGTTCCGTGATCCACCTGACCAACGTCGCCCGCAAGTCGCACGGCTGCCGCCCGCTGAAGCAGAACAGCAAGCTGCAGAAGGCCGCCCAGCGCCACGCGAACGACATGAGCAAGAAGCGCTACTTCGCCCACAACTCGGCCAACGGCACGGTGTGGTGGAAGCGAATCATGAAGGCTGGCTACAAGGACCCGGGTGGCGAGAACATCGCTCGCGGCTTCTCCTCCACCGCGGCCGTGGTCAAGGCCTGGCTGAACTCGCCGAGCCACCGCAAGAACATCATGAACTGCCAGTTCCGCACGATCGGTATCGGCTTCAACACCAACGGTGACTACTGGGTCCAGGACTTCGGGTACTAGACCGGTCCGGCACTACGAGCCACCAGCACGAACGCAGCGGAGCGCCGCCCTTCGGGGCGGCGCTCGCTGCTTTTTAACGTCCGCTGCTTTTTAACGTCCGCTGCGCGCTGCGCCCGTGTGGGTGACGGCACAGAGATCCGATGTCCGTTTTGAGGCGTTAAGCACAGCGCACATCGTCAAACGCCGCCTAAGTTTCGGACCTTCGCCCCGGAACACCCCGCCCGTCGCCCTTCACTTGACCTGCAGGAACGCGTCACGAACAGGTCCGGAGGGGACGGGGAGGTCCCCGCTCGGGCGCTGACGGTTCCCGGGGGACGCCGATCGCCACGCCGGGGACCTGAAACGTTCGTGCGCTTTCCGGCGATTGATCCATATGGGTTACCCGGCGCGCCGGGGGGCTCCCAGCCGAGGACAGGCGCGCGCCGCGGGACGGGCGCCGCCACCCACACCGACTGGTAACGGAGGACACGCAGGTCATGGGCACGACGAGCGGGCACCGGCGGATCCTCGGGATCACGCCGTTCGCCGCGCCCGACGCTGCCCTGGCGGTCGCGATCGCCCGCTCCGGCGCCACCGGCGTCCTGGACCTGGGCGCGGACCGCGAGACCGCGTTGAGTGCCCTCGCCGAGGCCACCTCCTGGTGGCGCGGCCCGCTCGGGGTCCGCGTCGGCGCCGCGTGCGCCCTGACCCCCGCCGACCTGCCGGCCGCCGTGAACCTGGTCGTGCTCGCGGCCGACGCGCCGTGGAGCCCGGCCGCCGTCGGCGCCGACCGCTCGGTGCTGGTCGAGGTCGGCTCCGTGGCGGCCGCACGCGACGCCGTCGCCGCCGGCGCGACCCGGCTGCTGGCCCGCGGCTCCGAGTCCGGGGTCAGCGGCGAGGCCAGCGCGTTCGTCCTGCTCCAGCTCCTGCTCTCCGCCGACCTGCGCACCGCGTCCGGCGCGGCGCCCGAGATCTGGCTGGCCGGCGGCATCGGCCCGCACACCGCGGCCGCCGCGATCGCCGGCGGCGCCACCGGCGTCGTCCTCGACTCCCAGCTCGCGCTGGCTCGCGAGTGCGAGCTCCCGCGTGAGGTCGAGGCGGCCGTCCGGGCGATGGACGGCACCGAGACCGCCGTCGTCGGTGGGCACCGCATCTACACCCGCCCCGACCTGACCCGCCCCGACGCCGAGGGGCTCGCGAGCCGGCTCGGCGCGACGCTGACCGCCCTGCCCGTCGGTCAGGACGGTGCGCTCGCCCGCCCATTGGCCGAGCGGCACGTCACCGCCGGCGGGATCGTCGCCGCCGTCGCCGCCCAGATCGAGTCCTCCATCCCCGCCGCCGTCGCCACCACGCAGCGCGCGGACTGGGCCCCCCGGGTCGTGCAGGGCCCGATGACGCGCGTGTCCGACCAGGCCGCCTTCGCCAAGGCCGTCGCCGAGCAGGGCGGGCTCCCCTTCCTCGCCCTCGCGCTGATGACCGGCGAGGACGCGCGGGCCCTGCTGGTCGAGACCGCCGAGCTGCTCGGCGACCTCCCCTGGGGTGTCGGCATCCTCGGCTTCGTCCCCGACAAGGTCCGGGCCGCCCAGCTCGAGGCCGTGCACGAGGTCGGCCCGAAGTACGCGCTGATCGCCGGGGGCCGCCCGGCGCAGGCCGCCCCGCTGGAGGCGGCCGGGATCACGACGTTCCTGCACGTCCCCTCCCCCGCGCTGCTCGACCGCTTCCTCGCCGAGGGCGCCCGCCGCTTCGTGTTCGAGGGCTCGGAGTGCGGCGGTCACGTCGGCCCGCGCGCGAGCTTCCCGCTCTGGGACGAGCAGATCCGCCACCTGCTCGCCTACGGCGAGCAGCACCACTGCACGGGCGAGCTGGACGTCCTGTTCGCCGGCGGCATCCACGACGCCCGGTCCGCGGCGATGGTGGCCGCGGCCGCCGCGCCGATCACCGCCGCGGGAGGCCGCGCCGGCGTCCTGATGGGCACCGCGTACCTGTTCACCGCCGAGGCGGTCAGCGCGGGCGCGATCGGCCCGGCGTTCCAGCGGGCCGCGATCGCGTGCGACTCGACCGTCCTGCTCGAGACCGCCCCCGGGCACGCCACCCGCTGCGCGCCGACGGCGTTCGTCGACACCTTCGCCTCGGTGCGCGACCAGATGCTCGCCGCCGGCACGCCGCGCGAGCAGGTCTGGGCCGAGCTCGAGAAGCTCAACGTCGGCCGGCTCCGGATCGCGAGCAAGGGCATCCGGCGCGAGGGCAGCGCCCTGATCCCCGTCGACGAGAACACCCAGGCCCGCGACGGCATGGTGATGATCGGCGACGTGGCGCGGCTGCGCTCGTCGGTGACGACGGTGGCCGACCTGCACGCGTCGGTGACCCGCGGCGCGGCCAAGTTCCTCGCCGCCCGGGCCGCCGAGCTCGACCTCACCCCGCAGGGCGAGAGCGACGCCGGGCTCGACATCGCGATCGTCGGCATGGCGGGCGTCTTCCCGCAGGCCGCCGAACTCGCCGAGTTCTGGGCGCACGTGCTCGCGAACCACGACGCGATCACCGAGGTGCCCACCGAGCGCTGGGACCCGAAGACCTACTACGAGGGCGACGGCGGCACGGGTTCCACCTCCAAGTGGGGCGGTTTCCTGCCCGACATCCCGTTCGACGCGCTGAAGTACGGCATCCCGCCGCAGGCCCTGGCCTCGATCGAGCCCGTGCAGCTGCTGGCCCTCGAGGTCGCCGCCCGCGCGCTGCGCGACGCCGGGTACGCCACCGCGGGCGCCGCGGGCCGCGAGTTCGACCGCGAGCGGACCGGCGTCATCTTCGGCGCCGAGCCCGGCACCGACCTCTCGGCCGCCTACACCTTCCGCGCGCTCTACCCGCAGTTCCACGGCGAGCTGCCGGCCGAGCTCGACGCGCTGCTGCCCAAGCTGACCGAGGACTCGTTCCCGGGCGCGCTCGCCAACGTCATCTCCGGCCGCATCGCCAACCGCCTGGACCTCGGCGGCGCCAACTACACCGTCGACGCCGCCTGCGGCTCGGCGCTGGCCGCGCTCGAGGTCGCGTGCATGCACCTGCGCGGCGGCGGCGCGGACATGGTGCTCGCCGGCGGCGCGGACATCCACAACGGCATCCAGGACTACCTGCAGTTCGCCTCGGTCGGCGCGCTCTCCCCGACCGGTCACTGCAAGCCCTTCGACGCGAGCGCCGACGGCATCGCGCTCGGCGAGGGCGTGGCCGCGATCGTGCTCAAGCGCCGCGTGGACGCGGAGCGCGACGGCGACCGGATCTACGCGGTGATCTCCGGCATCGGCTCCTCGTCCGACGGCAAGTCTCTCGGCCTCACCGCCCCGCGGCCCGAGGGCCAGCGCCGTGCGCTGGAGCGGGCCTACGCGCAGGCGGGCGTCTCCCCGGCCGACGTCGGCCTCGTCGAGGCCCACGGCACCGGCACCGTGGTCGGCGACCGCACCGAGCTCACCGTTCTCTCCGAGGTCTTCGCGGAGGCCGGCGCGGCACCGGCGTCGTGCGCGCTCGGGTCGGTGAAGTCCCAGATCGGGCACACCAAGTGCACCGCCGGCCTGGCCGGCGTCATCAAGGCCTCGCTCGCGCTGCACACCGGCGTCCTCCCGCCGACCGGGCAGCTGACCACCCCGAACCCGGCCTGGGCCGCGGGCGAGAACCCCTTCGTCTTCGACACCCAGGCGCGCCCCTGGCCGGCCGACCGGCCCCGCGTCGCCGGCGTCAGCGCCTTCGGCTTCGGCGGCACGAACTTCCACACCGTCCTGACCGGGTACACGAACGCGCCGGCGCCGCGGTCCGGCCTGGACCAGTGGCCGGCCGAGCTGTTCCTCGCCCGCGGCGCGACCCGCGCCGAGGCCGGCGCGGCACTCGACGAGCTCGTCGCCCTGTGCGCGGCCAACGACGGTGCCGGTCGCCCGTGGCGGCTGCGTGACCTGGCCCGGACCTTCGACGAGCTCTCCACCGGCACGGTGCAGGTCGCGTTCGTCGCGACCGACCTCGACGACCTCGCGGCGAAGATCCCCGCCGCGAAGGCGTTCACCCCCGGCCCGGCGGTCTTCGTCGCCGACGGCCGAATTCAGGACGAGCCCGCCGGCGAGGTGGCCTTCCTCTTCCCGGGGCAGGGCAGCCAGCGTCCCGGCATGCTCGCGGACCTGTTCACGGCGTTCCCGCGGCTGCAGGACCTGCTCGAGATCGGCGCCCGCTGGGTGCCGACGATGTTCCCGCCCGCCGCGTTCGACGACGCGACCCGTGATACTCAGCGTGCGGCGCTCACCGACACCCGGGTCGCGCAGCCGGCGCTCGGCATCGCGGACCTCGCGATGTTCCGGACGTTGCGCGCCCTCGGCCTGACGCCGGATCACCTCGCCGGCCACTCCTACGGCGAACTCGTCGCCCTCTGCGCGGCCGGCGCGATCAGCCCGGCCGACCTGCTGGAGATCTCCGCCGCGCGGGGCGAGGCCATCCTCGCCGCGGCCGGTGGCGACCCCGGCACGATGGCCGCGGTCTCCGCCGGCGAGGCGGCCATCCGCGCCACGCTCAACGGGCAGATGAGCTCCGGTGGCGTCGTCGTCGCGAACCTGAACTCCCCCGACCAGACCGTGATCTCCGGCCCGACCGCCGCGATCGAGTCCGCGGTGGCCGCACTCAAGGACGGCGGCATCACTGCGCAGCGCATCCCGGTCGCGTGCGCGTTCCACTCCCCGCTCGTCGCCGACGCGTCGCGCACGCTCGAGGCTGAGCTGATGCGTCGTCAGATCGGGTCGCCGCACCTGCCGGTGTGGGCCAACGCGACCGCCGCCCCGTACCCGCTCGGGTCGTCCGCGGTGCGCGAGCTGCTCGCGGAGCAGGTCGCCTCGCCGGTCCGCTTCACCGAGCAGATCGAGGCGATGTACGCCGCCGGCGCCCGCGTCTTCGTCGAGTGCGGCCCGGGCCGCGTGCTGACCGGCCTGGTCGGCGCGATCCTCGGCGACCGCCCGCACGTCGCGATCGCGACCGACGCCCCCGGCAAGCACGGCGTGACCGCCCTGCTCACCGCGCTGGGCCGCCTGTCCGCCGCCGGTGTCACCGTCGACACCACGGCCTTGTACGCCGGACGCGATACCGCCGTCGTGTCCGCCCAGGACGTCCCGCGCCGGCCCGGTTGGGTCGTCAACGGGCACCTGGTCCGCACCGCCGAAGGGAAGCCCGTGGCCAACGGCCTCCAGCCGGCTCAGCGCGTCGAGATCTCGGCCGCCGCTCCGGTGACGCCCGCCCAGGGGATGCCCGCGCCCGCCGCGCCGGTCTCGCCCGCTGCTGTTGCTCCCGCCCCGGCCGACGGCCGCGAGGCCGTCGTGCTCGAGTTCCTCCGCGCCGGCCGCGAGATGATCGCGGCCCAGCGTGACGTCGTGCTCGGTTTCCTCGGCTCGGCCCCCGCCCCCGTGGCGCCGGCCGTTCCGGGGGCCCAGCCGGCTCCGGTCGCGCAGCCGGTGGCTGCGACTGCTCCCGTCGGGGAGACCGTCGCCCCCGCGCCGATCGTCGAGCCGGCTCCGGTCGTCGTCCCGGCCCCGGCACCCGCCGCGCCGGTCGTCGCGCCGGTCGCCACGCCGGTCGCCGCGCCGCCCGCCGAACTCACCGCGGACCGCGTCCTCACCGTCCTGACCGAGCTGATCGCCGAGCGCACCGGCTACCCCGCCGAGATGCTCGGCGCCGACCTCGACCTCGAGGCCGACCTGTCGATCGCCTCCCTCAAGCGCACCGAGATCCTCGGCCTGCTCGCCGACCGCCTCCCCGAGGCCGGCCTCGACGAGGACGCCCAGGCCAAGCTCTCCCGGATCCGCACCATGGCCGGGATGGTCGCCGCGATCGTCGAGACCGCTCCGGCGGCTCCGACGGATCCGGCGGCTCCGGCGGTCACGCCCGTCGCGGCCGCTCCGGCCGCGGGCCTTCCGGCCGAGCGGGTGCAGAGCGTCCTCACCGACCTGATCGCCGAGCGGACCGGCTACCCGACCGAGATGCTCGACGTCGACCTCGACCTCGAGGCCGACCTGTCGATCGCCTCCCTCAAGCGCACCGAGATCCTCGGCCTCCTCGCCGACCGCCTCCCCGAGGCCGGGCTCGACGAGGACGCCCAGGCCAAGCTCTCCCGCCTGCGCACCATGCGCGCGATGGTCGACGCGATCGTCGGCGACGCGGCCCCCGCCCCGGTGGTGGCGACCGAGCCGGTCGTGACCGTCGACGCGCCCGCCGACGCCCTGACCGACCGGGAGCCGGTCCGCCGGTACCTGCTGGAGCTGGTGCCCACGACCCCGGTCACGGCGGACGGCAACCTGAACGGCCGTCACGTCACGATGGTCGGTGGTGGGCTCGGCATCGGCATCGAGCTGGCCGACGCGCTGACCGCGCGGGGCGCGACCGTCCGCACCGTCTCCACGGACCCGGACACCGAGCTCGGCGACGTCGACATCCTCGTCCACCTCGGTGCCGCCGGCCCGAGCGAGCCGCCGTCACTGCCCGACGCGTTCGCGGTCCTGCGCCGCGCCGTGCTCGGTGGGGCCCGGCAGCTGCTCGTCGTCACCGGCACCGGCGGCCGCATGGGCCACCGCACCGCGGGCGACGCCCCGCCGCGCTCGGACGCGCCGGCCGGCATGGGTCTGGCCGGCCTGGTCCGCACGATCGCCCGCGAGTACCCGCACGTCTCGTGCCGCGCGCTCGACATCGACCCGAAGGAGACGGCGGAACTCCTCACCTCCCGCCTGGTCGCCGAGCTGGTGCACCCGGCCGGGCCCGAGGTCGTCGGGTACGCCGAGGGCGTCCGCTCGACGCTGACGCTGACGGCGGCCCCGCTGGAGGTCGACGCCCTGCCGTCCGCCACCCAGCTCGGACTCACGCCCGGCTCGGTCGTCCTGCTGACCGGCGGCGCGCGCGGCATCACCGCGCGGACCGCGGCCGGTCTGGCCGGGGTCGCCGGGTGCCACATCGTGCTCTGGGGCCGCAGCCCGCTGCCGGCCGCCGAGGAGGACCCCGCGACCGCGGGCGCGACCGACGAGGCCGCCTTGCGGCGGGCGCTGATCGCGTCCGGCGTCACCGTCCCGGCGCAGGTCGAGCGCGAGGTCGCCCGTCTGATGGCCGAGCGTGAGATCCGCGCGACGATGACGGCCCTGCAGTCGGTCGCCGCGTCCGTCACCTACGCCGCGGTCGACGTCCGCGACGCCGCCGCGGTCTCGGACGGCATCGCCGAGGTGATGGCGCGTCACGGCCGCATCGACGGTGTCGTGCACGGGGCCGGCGTCCTCGACGACCGCTTGATCGCCGACAAGTCCACCGACGGGTTCGCCCGCGTCTGGGAGACCAAGGTCGACGGCGCCCGTGCGCTGGCGTCCGCCCTCCCGGCCGACCTGAAGTTCCTGGTGCTCTTCGGCAGCGTCTCGGGTGTCTTCGGCAACCGCGGCCAGTGCGACTACGCCGCGGCGAACGACGCGCTCGACTGCCTGGCCCGCGCGTGGGAGACCCGCTTCACCGGACGGGTCGTCAGCGTCGACTGGGGCCCTTGGCTCCCCACCGGCACCGCCGGCGACGGCATGGTGTCCGCCGAGCTGCTGCGCAGCTACGCCCGGCAGGGTGTCGGCGCGATCCACCCGGAGGACGGCGTGACCGCGCTGCTCCGTGAGCTCGCGCACGGCGCGGGCCCCCAGGTGGTGTACGTGTGTGCCGAGCCGGCCGCTTTCGACGTAGCGTTCAGTGGTGGGCTCGGGGGCTAGCACGACGATGCGTCAGTCGACGACTGACAGCACAGGGGGGACCGCGGTAGCCATCGTCGGGATGGCGGCCGTGCTACCCGGTGCGCCCGACCTCGCCACCTATCGCGAGAACCTGCGCGCCGGGGTGGACGCCATCACCGACGTCCCCGCCTCGCGGTGGGATCCCGAGTTCTACGATCCCGGCGCGGCCAAGACGCGCCCCGGCGACCGGATGTACTGCCGGCGGGGCGGCTTCGTCGGCGAGGTGACGATCGACCCGATGCGCTTCGGCATCATGCCGATGGCCGTCGGGGACATCGAGGCCGAGCAACTGGTCGCGCTGGCCACCGCCGCCGCCGCGATCGACGACGCCGGCGGGCCCGACGCCCTCGGCGACCGGCGCAAGGTCGGCATCGTGCTGGGGCGCGGCGGCTACTTCAACGCGGGCATGGCGCGGTTCGTCGACCGCGTCCGCACCGCGAACCAGCTCGTCGCCACCCTCCGCGAGCTGATGCCAGGCATCTCGGACGAGCAGCTGGAGTCGGTGCGGGCCTCGTTCTCCGCCCGCGCCGGCGAGCTCCGCGAGGAGTCCGGCATCGACCTGATGGTGCCGAACCTCGTCGCCTCCCGGACCGCGAACCGCCTCGACCTCGCGGGGCCGGCGTACACGGTGGACGCCGCCTGCGCGTCGTCGCTGATCGCCGTCGACCACGCGGTGCGCGACCTCGCCTCGGGCCGGTGCGACGTCGTCCTCGCCGGCGGCGTGCACCACTGCCACGACATCACGTTCTGGTCGGGCTTCAACCTGCTCGGCGCGCTCTCGCCGAGCGAGCGGATCCGGCCGTTCCACCGGGGCGCGGACGGGATCCTCATCGGTGAGGGCACCGCCGTCGTCGTGCTGAAGCGGCTCGCCGACGTCCGCGACGACGAGCGGGTCTACGCCGTCATCCGCGGGACCGGGGTCGCCGGCGACGGTCGCGCGGCCAGCCTGATGGCCCCTCAGTCCGCCGGTCAGGTCGCGGCGATGAACGCCGCGTGGGCCGCGGCGGGCGTCGACCCGCGCACGCCGGGGTCCGTCGGTCTCATCGAGGCGCACGGGACGGCCACGGTCGCCGGTGACGCGACCGAACTCGCCTCGCTCACCGAGGTCTTCGGACCGTCCGCCGGCGGCCCCGACATCGGCATCGGCTCGGTGAAGTCGATGATCGGGCACGCCATGCCCGCCGCCGGCGCCGCCGGCCTGATCAAGGCCGCGCTCGCCGTCTCCGGCGGCTTCCTGCCTCCGACGCTGCACTGCGACGACCCGCACCCGGCGCTCGAGGGGACCCGCTTCGCCCCCGTCACCGCGTTGCAGGAGTGGGAGGCCGACGGCCCCCGCCGCGCCGGCGTCAACGCCTTCGGCTTCGGCGGCATCAACGCCCACGTCGTCCTCGAGGAACTCCGCAGCAGCGACTCCCCCGCCTACCTCGCGTCGTCCGGCGGGACGTCCGACGTGGCGGACGCGACGGCGGAGAAGGTGCTGCTGTTCACCGGCGCGGACGCGACGGCGATCGCCGCCCAGCTCGACGCCGCCGACGACGTCCTGCTGGCGCGCGACGACACCTGGGCGCCGCCGGTCGGTGGGCCCGCCCGGCTCGCGATCGTCAACCCGGACGCGAAGCGGCTGGCGCTGGCCCGCAAGGTCGTGGCGCAGGGGCGACCCTGGCGCGGCCGCAACGACGTGTGGTTCTCGACGTCCCCACTGCTCGGCCCCGGCGGAGGCCGCGTCGCGTTCCTGTTCCCCGGCCTGGAGGAGGTCTTCTCCCCGCGCGTGGACGACGTCGCCGCCCACTTCGGCCTGCCGCCGGTCCGCAGCGCGGCGGACGCCGGGCTCGGTCGGCGCGGGCTGGAGCTCGCCGGCGTCGGGCGGCTGCTGGACCGCGCGCTGCGGGCGATGGACATCCGCCCGGACGTCGTCGCCGGCCACAGCATCGGTGAGTGGAGCGCGCTGATCGCCGCGGGCGGCGCCCCGTTCGAGGAGTTCGCCGACTCGACCCGCGCGTTCGACTCCGGCCCCGGCGTGCCGGACCTGGTGTTCGCGGTGCTCGGGTGCGGGGCGTCGGTCGCCGTCGAGGCCATCGCGGGCCTGGAGCGCGTCGTGCTCTCCCACGACAACTGCCCGCACCAGTCGATCATCTGCGGCGAGCAGGCCCAGGTGGACGTCGCGCTCGACCGCCTGCGCGAGCGGGGGGTCGCCGGGTCGCTGCTGCCGTTCAAGTCCGGCTTCCACACCCCCTACCTGGAGCCGTACCTCGGGCCGACCCGCGACTTCATCGCCGGGCTGACGCTGCGTCAGGTCTCCGTGCCGCTGTGGTCGGCGACGACCGTCGCCCCGTACCCGGCCGAGGAGGCCGAGGTCCGGTCGATGCTGCTGCGCAACCTCGTCGAGCCCGTCCTGTTCGGCCCGCTGATCCAGCGGCTGTACGCCGAGGGCGTCCGCGCGTTCGTCCAGGTCGGGACCGGCAGCCTCCCGGGCTTCGTCGAGGACACCCTCGACAACCCCGCCACCCCGCACCTGGTGATCAGCGCGAACATCCCGAAGCGGTCGGGCCTCGAGCAGCTCCGCCGCGTCGCCGCCGCGCTGTGGGCCGAGGGCGCCGCCCCCCGCTTCTCCCGCCTCGCCGCCGAGCAGCCGGCCGAGGATCCCGCCCCCACCCCGGCCGCCCCGCGCCGCCCCGGCCTCGCCGTCCCGCTCGCGCTCGGGGCCCCCTTGCTCCGCCTGGGCGACGACCGCCCGACCCTCACACCCCCGACGCCCCCCGGCGCCGCCCCCGGTGGAGATGTCATCTCCAGCGGAATCGGCCCCGTCGGTGGAGATGTCATCTCCAGGAGTGGGGCGGTCGCGGACGAGTTCCGGGCCTTCGTCGCGGAGGTGAACTCCGCCGCGGCGGACGTCCTCGCCGCCGCGTCCCCCGAAAGCGCAGCCCAGCACCGTCGCCCTTCTCCCGAAAGCGCAGCACAGCACCCCGGAACGCAAAATCCGGGTGCTGGAGTGCACTTTCGGGGAGAGGGCGGCCGGGGAGACCGCGGGCCGCGGAGCGCGGTGACGGAGCGGCGGATGTCGCTGGGGAGCGACCCGTACCTCACGGACCACGCGCTGCTGCAGGCTCCGGCGGAGGCGCCGGCGGGGGCGCGGTACCCGATCGTGCCGATGACGGGGACGATCGCGCTGATCGTCGAGGCCGCGGCGGCGCTGGTCCCGGAGCGAGTGGTCACCGGCGTGCGGGGGGTGCGCGCCCTGCGGCCACTGGCGGTCGAGCCCGAGGTCGCGCTGCGCATCACCGCGACCGAGCAGCCGCGGGAGAACGGCGGGGCGGACCTGACGGTCGTCTCCGTCGTCGTGGACGGCTCGGTCGGGGACGGCCCCGTCGAGACCTACGCCCGAGCGACGGTGCTGCTCGCCGACGACTACCCCGCGGCTCCGGCGCTGCGGGACGCCCCGCTGACCAGGGAGCGCGCGCCCGCGACCGACGGCCGCGGGCTGTACTCCGAGCGGTGGATGTTCCACGGCCCGGAGTTCCAGGGCGTCCGGGAGCTCACGGCGATCGCCGACGACGGCGTCCGGGGCGTCGTGGCCGAGCTGCCCGCGCCGGGCTCGCTGCTCGACGCCGCGGGCCAGCTGCTCGGGTACTGGGTCGCGATCCACCCCGAGAACTCGCTCGTGCTGCCCGCGACGATCGGCTCGGTCAGCTTCTTCGGCCCGCCCCCGGCGGTCGGTGCCACGTACGCGACGGTCGTTCGCGTTCGGTCGGCGACGGACGTCGAGGTCGTCGCCGATCTGGAGCTGCGCGACGGCGCCGGCAACCTGTGGTGCCACGTCACCGGCTGGACGGACCGACGCCTGGAGGGCGACCCGGTGACCGTCGAGGCGTTCCGCCGCCCGGCGACGTCGACGCTCGCGCAGGAACAGCCCGGCGGCTGGTTCCTGCTCGTCGAGCCGTGGACCGACCCGGTCGCCCGGGACCTGGCTCGCCGTCAGTACCTCGCGCCCGCCGAGGAGAACGAGCTCGCCGGCCGGACCCCGCGCGCGGCGCGGCACTGGCTGCTCGGCCGCATCGCCGCGAAGGACGCCGTACGCGCCCACCGCTGGGCCGCCGGGCACGGCCCGATCTACCCGGCCGAGGTCGGGATCGGGAACGACAGCCTCGGCGCGCCCTACGCGACCGGCCCCGGTGAGGGCGTGAGTCTCTCGCTCGCGCACTCGGGTCCGTTCGCCGCCGCCCTCGCCGGCTCCGGCCCCGGCGGGGTGGGGATCGACCTCGAGCTCGTGGCCGACGCCCCGGCCGAGGCCGCCCTGCTCACCGAGTCCGAACGGGAGCTGCTGGAGACCGTCGCCCCGGCCGGGGGCGACCCGGCCGTCCGGGCCGCGTGGGTCACCCGGTTCTGGACCGCCAAGGAGGCGGTGGCGAAAGCGGCGGGAACGGGCCTCGGTGGGCGCCCTGCCCGGTTCGTGGTGACCCGTGTCGAAAACGACCGGTTGCTGGTCGTTGTGGACGGGAACGGACGGTGGGTGAGCACCCGTTCCGGCGAACTTCCGGTCCCGTACGCCGTCGGCTGGACGAGAGAATCCGACATCCTGGGAACGAACCTGGGATCATGAACTGCCCGCACTTCGAGGAGACCGCCATGACTGTCGACGCACGCACCACCGCCGAGGCGGAGGTTCTCGATGTCGTGCGCCGGCTCATCACCGAGACCATCGGCGAGGAGTACCTGCTCGACCTCGAGATCGGGATGGACACCTCGTTCGAGGACGACCTCGAGATGGAGTCGATCGAGTTCGTGAAGTTCGGCGCGAAGCTCACCGAGCACTACGGCGGCGACGTCGACTTCGCGGGCTTCCTCGCCGACAAGGACCTGGACGAGATCATCGAGATGCGCGTGGGCACCGTCGTCGAGTACGTGCTCAGCGTTCGCAACTGACGAGCCGAGACACCTCCATGCCCGAAGTGATCGCGAACGGGGTGCGGTTCCACGTCCAGCACCTCAACCGCCCGACCGGTGAGCGCACGGCGCCGCCGGTCGTGTTCCTGCACGGCCTCGGCATGGACAACATGGCCAGCTTCTACTACACGGTCGCGGGGGCGGTCGCGAAGACCGGCGCCGAGTGCGTGCTCTACGACCTGCGCGGCCACGGCGACACGGAGCGGCCGCGCACCGGCTACACGATGGAGGACTCCATCGCGGACCTGACCGGGGTGCTGGACGCCCTGGAGATCTCCACCCCGGTGCACCTGGTCGGCAACAGCTACGGCGGAACCATCGCGCTCGACTTCGCCGTCGACCACCCCGAGCGGGTCGCGAGCCTGGTTCTGATTGAGGCTCACTTCAACGTGGACGGCTGGGCCGAGCAGATCGCCGCCGAGCGCCAGCGCGTCGAGGCCGTCGTCGCGGAGATGGGCGAGGAGAACCTCCAGGCCTGGATCCGCCGGTTCGGGCGCAAGGTCGTCAAGATGATGGACGCCCTCACCGACCTCGCGAACCACACGAGCTTCTACCCGGACCTGACCAAGGCGCGTCCGATCGAGCGCGACCGGCTCCGGTCCCTGCGCATGCCGATCCGGGCGATCTACGGCGAGAAGTCCGACGTCCCGGACTACCGGCGCCAGCTCGAGGACCTGCTGCCGCACGCCACCCTCACGGTCGTCGAGGGCGTGGGGCACTCCGTGCTGATGGACGCGACGCCGCAGGTGCGGGAGATCGTCACGGAGTGGCTCGCGGCCCAGGCATCCGGGCCCTGCCTGCGCTGACGACGCACTGACCCGCCGGGAACACACCCGGCGGCTCCGCCATCTGGACAATTGCATAGGACTCCTATATTTAACAGAGGTGACTCCTCCCGTTCCCTCCGATCGGAGCCCTCTCGTGAACAGCGCCCTCTCCGGCTACACCTACGACGACCCGGCCCTCGCGGCGTCCGGCGTCACTCGTGGCGACCTCGCCGCCCTGCACGCCTCCGTACTGTGGTCCGACGCCGACGCCGCCGCTCTCCGCCGGGCGGCCGACATTCTGGTCCCGCAGACCGAGGCGATCCTCGATGTCTGGTACGGGTTCGTCGGCGCCAATCCGCATCTCGTGGCGACGTTCGCGGGAGCGGACGGAGCCCCCGATGCCGCCTATCTCGCCGACGTCCGCGGCCGGTTCGGCCAGTGGATCGCCGACCTCTGCACGCGCGACCACGACGCCCGGTGGCTGGCCTACCAGGACGAGATCGCCGTCCGACACCACACCACCAAGAAGAACCGCACCGACGGCGTGGACTCGACGTCGGCCTACGTACCCCTGCGTCACCTGATCGCGCTCATCGTGCCGATCACGGTCACCATCCGCGACTTCCTGACCAACGGCGAGTCCGACCCGGCGGCCGTCGACACGATGTACCACGCGTGGATGAAGGCGGTGACCCTCTCGGTCGCGCTCTGGGCACGGCCGTACAGTCCCACGACATGGTGATTCGGCGGTGACCCCGGACCGGGCCGGCGACCTGCCGGGAAAGATCACCGCGGCGCTCGACCGGATCGCGCACGCGCGCCGAACGCAGCGACAGGCGATCGCCACCGATCACGGTCTGACGCCACTTCAGGTCGAACTGCTCGTGACGTTGGCCGGCGGCGCCCCGCCGCCGCCCTACGTCGGACTGCTGGCGACCGAGGTCGGTGTCAGCCAACCGACCGCGACGGATTCCGTACGCGCGCTGGAGCGGAAGGGCCTGCTCCAACGGCAACCCGACCCGCAGGACTCCCGCCGATCTTTCCTGGCGGTCACGCCGACGGGCCGGGCACTCGCGGCCGAGGTCGCGCGCCGCGACGGCGAGTTCGGTCTCGCCGTCGCGGCGCTGCCGATCTCTGCCCAGGAGGCGACGCTGGAAGCCCTGCTCTCGGTGATCGGCCGCCTCGTCGACTCCGGCGCGATCACCGTGGCGCGGACCTGCACCACCTGCCGCTTCCATCGCACGGACGGGGTGGTGCACCACTGCGACCTGCTCGGAACGCCGCTGGCCGTGCGCGAGTTGCGGGTGAACTGTGCCGAGCACGAGCCCGCCTGACACCACCGTCGATCGGGTGGCATTCCGGGCAAAACCCTCGCAACGAAATGCACTCACCGGTCGCTCGGTCCAACCCGAACCCAGCGCCCATTCTCCCCTGGCATGATCGACGACTGTGGCTCGCTTCCTCCTCGTCGTCCCCCCGCTGACCGGGCACATCCTGCCCTTGGTCGCGGTGTCCGCGGAGCTGTCCGCACGCGGGCACGACGTCGCCTGGGCGGGCAACTCCTCCTACCTGGCCTCGGTGCTGCCGCCGGACGCGACGGTGTTCGCCGTCGACGACGAGTTCCCCGGTGAGCCGCTGTCCTCACGTCTCGAACGGTGGCGCGGCCTGCGCGCGGCGACGGCGTTCCGGTTCTTCTGGGAGGACTTCCTCGTCCCGCTCGCGCAGTCGATGGTGCGCGGGGTCCGCGCGGCCGCCGACGAGTTCGCCCCGGACGTGATGCTCGTGGACCAGCAGGCGCTCGCCGGCGCGATCGTCGCGCGCGAGCGCAACCTGCCGTGGGCGACGTCGGCGTCGACGACCGCAGAGCTCACCGGCCAGTACGAGACGATGCCGAAGCTCACCGAGTGGGCCGACGAACGGATGGCCGACCTGCAGGCGGAGTTCGGGCTCACGCCCCCGGTCGACCTGCGCTTCTCCCCCGAGCTCATCCTCTGCTACTCCACCGAGGGGCTGCTGCGCCCGCCGAACCCGCTGGGCGCGCACATCGCGATGGTCGGGCCCGCGTTCGGCGGCCGCGGCCCGGGCCCGGAGTTCGACTTCTCGTGGTTCGACCCCGCGCGCAAGCACCTCCTGATCTCGCTGGGCACGGTGAACCGCGACTCCGGCGACCGCTTCTTCGCGGTGGCGATGGAGGCGCTGGGGACGCTCGTCGACGAGGTGCAGGCCGTCGTCGTCGCGCCGCCGGCCGGGCTGAACCCCCCGCCGAACGTGCTCGTCGCCGAGCGGGTGCCGCAACTGGACCTGCTCCCCCACCTGGACGCCGTGGTCTGCCACGCCGGCCACAACACGACCTGCGAGGCGCTCGCCCACCGCCTGCCGCTGGTGGTCGCACCGATTCGCGACGACCAGCCGGCCGTCGCGTCGCAGGTGACCGAGTGCGGCGCGGGGATCCGCGTGAAGTTCGGCCGCGTCTCCGCCGCCGAGCTGCGCGACGCGATCGTCGCCGTGCTCACCGACCCGTCCTACCGGACCGCCGCCGCGGCGATCGCGGAGGAGTTCGAGGCCGCCGGGGGCGCTCCGGCTGCGGCCGACCGACTGGAGAAGCTGACATGACGTCCACCGCCGAGAACTCCGTCGACGACCGCGCCTGGTACGCCGCGCAGCTCGCGGGCGGGACCGCGCGCTTCTTCGGCCCGCGCCGCCACGACTGCCCGTGGTGCGGGTCGACCCGGCTGACCGTCGAGGTGCGCTCGAAGGAGCTGTACCAGCGCAAGCCCGGCCGCTTCACGCTCGAGAAGTGCAAGACGTGCAACTTCGTCTTCCAGAACCCGCGCCTGACCGGCGAGGGCCTGAACTTCTACTACCGCGACTTCTACGACGGCCGCGGCGCCGCGCAGGCCGACGAGATGTCGTCCTACGGGGCGCCGGCGAACCACGCCCGGGCGCAGCTCGTGCAGCGGCACGCGGGCCCGGACGGGCCGCGTTCGTGGCTGGACGTCGGCACCGGCTGGGGCTACTTCGCCAAGCACGCGGCGGAGATCCTGCCGCACACCGTCTTCGACGGGCTCGACCAGGGCAGCGGCGTCGACCGCGCGCTGGAGCGCGGCTGGCTGGCCCACGCCTACCGGGAGAACGCGTTCCCCGAGCTCGCCGACGAGCTCCGCGGCCGCTACGACGTCATCTCCATGCACCACTACCTGGAGCACACCCTCGACCCGCGGGCCGAGCTCGCCGCCGCGGCCCGCGCACTGGAGCCCGGCGGGCTCCTCGAGATCGAGATGCCCGACGCCGAGTGCGTGCTGCGGCACGTGTTCCGCTCGTGGTGGGTCCCGTACTTCCAGCCGCAGCACCTGAACTTCCCGCCGGTCGGCAACCTGTTGCAGGCCCTCGTCGAGCACGGCTTCCGCCCGCTCGAGGTCCAGCAGGCCGAGGCCCACCAGCCGGTCGAGGTGCTGATGGCGCTGGTGTTCGCGATGACGAAGATCGGGCCGGACCCGGACCACCCGTGGCGCGCGACCGAGGCCTCGGACCTCCAGCGCAAGGTCAACCAGGTCGCCTGGACGAAGGTCTTCCCGAAGCTGATCAACCCGGCGCTGAAGGTCGACATCCTGGTCAACAAGGCACTGATCTCGCGGTTGTCGCACGGCAATGCGTACCGGATCGTCGCGGTGCGCGAAGGGGGTAAGTGACGATGCCTCAGGTGAGCGAGGCGGAGCGCGCGCGGTACCAGGAGGAGATCCAGCGGGGCTGGAGCCGTTTCTTCGAGCCGCGTCGGTACGACTGCCCGTGGTGCGGGTCGACCGACCTGACGCAGCGGCTGCGGACGACCGACATCATGCAGCGCAAGCCCGGTGTGTTCTACCTGGACCGCTGCAAGACCTGCAACCACATCTTCCAGAACCCGCGCCTGAACATCGAGGGCCTGGAGTTCTACTACCGCGACTTCTACGACGGCTTCGGCCGCGAGTTCATCGACGGCGTCTTCGCCTCGCAGGGCTGGCTGTACGAGCCGCGCGCGAAGATCGTCGAGGGCTTCTTCGGGCCGGAGGGGCCGAAGAACTGGCTCGACGTCGGCACCGGCTACGGCCACTTCGCCAACGACGCCCGCAAGATCTGGCCGAACACCACGTTCGACGGCCTCGACATGGGCTCCTCGCTGTTCACCGGCAAGGAGCGCGGCTGGCTCGACACGATCTACCCGGGTGAGATCGACGACCACGTCGAGGCGATCCGGCACCGTTACGACGTGATCTCCATGCACCACTACCTGGAGCACGTCCGCGACCCGCGGCACGACCTCGACGTCGTCGCCGACGTCCTGCGTGAGGGCGCGTACGTCTCGATCGAGGTGCCCGACGCGCAGTCCTGGCTGGGCAAGGCCTTCGGCCGCTGGTGGGCGCCCTGGTACCAGCCGCAGCACCAGCACATGCTGCCGTTGCCGAACCTGCTCGCGGCCCTGAAGGAGCGCGGCCTGAACCCGGTGCGCGTGCAGCACCGTGAGGCGCACATCGCCGGCGAGCTGTCCTGCGCGGTGATCTTCTTCCTCACGCACGTCTCGCCGAACCCGGACTCGCCCTGGCTGCCCGAGCGCACCCCGGCGCAGCGCAAGCTGCACGAGGCGATCTGGAAGGTCGCCCCGAAGGTGCTGCAGCAGACCTTCAAGGCCGACTTCAAGTACCTCGGCCCGGCCGTCATGCGCTTCGGCGGCTCCAACGCGTTCCGGGTGCTGGCCCGTAAGGAGGGCTGACCCTCCTCATGTGCGACACCTGCGCACCGCCCGCCCCGCCGACCAGCCAGGCCGACTACGAGGCGATGTTCGACGCGGCCCGGCCGTACTACCAGGCCGAGATCGCCAAGGGCATCGACCGCTTCTGGTACCCGCGCCGACACGACTGCCCGTGGTGCGCGTCGAAGGACCTCAAGCGGATGTTCGCCGCCCGCGACACCACGCAGGGCAAGCCGGGCCGCTTCGAGCTCAACCGGTGCCGCACGTGCGGGCACGTCTTCCAGAACCCGATGCTCAACCCGGACGGGCTGAACTTCTACTACAAGGACTTCTACGACGGCATCGGCCGCGCGACGATGGAAGCCGTCTTCGACCCGCGGACCGAGATCTATCAGTCGCGGGCCAAGATGCTCTCCCCGTTCTTCGGCCCGGGCGAGGGGCCGCGCAACTGGCTCGACATCGGGGCCGGCTACGGCCACTTCTGCCGTGACGCCGCCACCGTCTTCCCGGGGACGACGTTCCACGGCCTCGACCAGGGTCAGGGCGTCCTCGACGCGGTCGAGAAGGGGTGGATCTCGCACGCCCACCACTCGTGGTTCCCGGACCTCGAGGCAGAACTGACGGGGCGTTACGACGTCATCTCGATGTTCCACTACCTCGAGCACGTCATGGACATCCGGACCGAGCTCGACCTCACCCACCGGGTGATGCCCGACGGCGGGTACCTGTTGATCGAGGTCCCCAACCCGGAGTCGATCCTGCGCGTCCTCGGCCGCTGGTGGATCCAGTGGTTCCAGCCCCAGCACCTGCACATGCCTCCGCTGGGCAACCTGCTCGCGGCCCTGACCGAGCGGAACCTCAAGCCGGTCGCGGTCCAGCTCGCCGAGGCGCACATCCCGGTCGATCTGATCTGCGCCGCCGGCGCCCCCTTCATGGCCTACGCGCCCCACCCGGGTGCTCCCTGGCTCACCCAGCCCCGCACGAAGTGGCGCGAGAAGCGCCACGAGCTCGTGTGGACCAAGGTGTCCCCGCCGTTCCTGAAGTTCGCCTACCGCGCGGACAACTGGCTGGACCCGATCATCCGGAGGACCGGCCAGGCGAACCTCTACCGCGTCCTGTGCCGCAAGGAGGGCCCGAACCCCCTCGCGCGCGGGGTGTGACCCAGACGGTGGCCCAGTTGGTCCGTTTTGTTCTAGATTCCGACCGAACGGACCACGGCGAACATCCGAGAGGACGAACCGACGACGCCGCTTCTGCGTCAAAATTGGTGATCATGAGCAACCACGAGACTCCTGCGCGCACCGCGCCCCTGCCCGTGTGGGCGGCGGCCGCGGTTCTCGTCGGCCTCGTGCTGCTGGCGCTGGTCCCGGCGATCGGCCCGGCCGGCACCGTCATGGCCGCCGGTGTGCTCGGCTCGTTCACCTTCGTCGTCCTCACCGTCGCCCGTCGGCGGCCGGTCGAGAACAACTGACGCCCGGCGACGGCCACGCGGACGATCAGGCGATCGCGCGGCCCTTCCAGGTGACCGCGTCGCGCTTGCGGCGCCGGACCGAGTCGACGTAGAGCCCCACCGACAGGGCCGAGGACGCCGGGTGGAACAGGGCGTCCGGGACGAGCCGGTCGCGGGACGAGATGCCCGAGATGACCCGGCCGGTCACGCCGGCGGCGTAGCCGAGCATCCCGAGCTTCGATCCGCGCAGGGCCGCGAGCAGCGGCAGCACGTCGGAGGCGAGCACCTTCGCACAGGTGCTGACCAGCACCCGGTTGTTCGGGAACAGCACCCACAACCAGCGGGTGTAGCCGTCGCGGAGCTCGGCGAAGTTCTCGTACATCCGGCACGACGCGATCCCCGACCCGCGGACCGCGACGCCGCGCGAACCCGTGGCCTTCAGCGTGGCCGCGAGCCAGACGTCGTCGATCATCGCGTCCTGAATCGCCTCGTGGCCGCCGGAGCGCTTGTACGCCGCGGCGTCGACCACGATGAACTGGCCGTTGGCGAGCAGCGAGCCGGGCTCGTGCGAGTCCTCCGCGTGGCGCATGTCGACCACGGACAGGCGGACCCAGCCGTTGACCGGCTGCATCAGCCGTTCCCCGAAGCTGCCGACGATCTGACGCGGGAAGGGCGAGAGGTAGTCGAGGTGCTTCTCGCGGAGCAACGTCACCGCGGAGGCCATCGCGTGGGGCTCGAACTCGACATCGGCGTCGACGAAGACGAGCACCGAGCCGGTCGCGGCCTCGGCCAGCTGCGCGCAGGCGTGGGGCTTTCCGCGCCAGCCCTCCGGCAGCGGCTTGCCGGTCAGGATCCGCACGCGCGGGTCCTGACCGCCCGCCTGCCGAATGACGTCGGCGGTGCCGTCGGTCGAGTTGTCGTCGAGCACGAGGATCTCGAGGTCCGCGCAGCCGGTCTGCGCGACCAGCGAGCGGATCGGCGGCCCGATGCGGTGGGCCTCGTTCCGCGCCGGCATCAGGACCGAGACGCGTTCGGTCACCGTCGGCGGGGTCGACGACGGGACGTGCTCGAGCCGGGAGTTGCGCGCGATCCGGTACGCGGTGCGCACCGCGCGCGCCGTCCCCGCCGCGAGGACCGCGGTCCCGACCACCTTGCCCAGCGTCACAGCTCGCGCCCCCTCGAGAAGATGCATCGGCAGGCTACCGGGCCCGGTGCCGCCCTATCCTGATCTTCATGACCGCTGAGGCCGACGCTCCGGAGATGACCCCCGAGCTGGCCGCGCAGATCGCCGCGATCCGGGCCAAGTACGCGGCCGACGTCGCGAACGGTCTGGACCACTTCTTCGAGCCGCCGCGCACCACGTGCCCGTGGTGCTTCTCCTCGAAGCTGCGCACGCACCTGACCTCCGGTGACCAGATCCAGCACAAGCCCGGACGATTCACCCTGATGGCCTGCCGCTCCTGCGGTCACATCTTCCAGAACCCGCGGCTGAGCCTCGAAGGCCTCGAGTACTACTACCGGGACTTCTACGACGGCATCGGCGGCGCCCAGGTCGAGGCCGGGTTCGAGCTCGGCAAGGACGGCAACCTCGCCCGGGCCCAGCACCTCAAGCAGTTCTTCCCCGCCGATCCGCCGCGCCGGTGGGTCGACGTCGGCACCGGCTACGGCCATTTCTGCCGGGACGCGCGCGAGCTGTGGCCGGACACCCGTTTCGAGGGCCTCGACATGGGCGTCAGCGTCGAGGAGGGCAAGGAGCGAGGCTGGCTCGACGAGGCCCACCGCGGCTTCCTGCCCGAGCTCGCGCCCGGCCTGGCCGGCCAGTTCGACGTGGTGAGCATGCATCACTACCTCGAACACACCCGGGATCCGCGCCTGGAGCTCGACAGCGCCGCGATGCTGCTGCGCAAGGGCGGCATCCTCATGATCGAGGTGCCGAACCCGGAGAGCATCTTCGGCCGGGTCGTCGGGCGCTGGTGGTTCCCGTGGCTGCAGCCGCAGCACCTGAACTTCGTCCCCCGCGGGAACCTCATGCAGGCCTTGCGGCACCGCGGCCTGACGCCGGTGCTGGAGGTTCGCGGGGAGTCGCACATCCCCGTCGACTTCACGTTCCTCGTCGCGCTGCCGATGCTCTGGTTCGCCCCGTATCCCGGCATGCCCTGGATGAGCGAGGACATCGACCCGGCCCAGCAGAAGCGCTTCGAACGTGTACTCAAGATCGGCCCCAAGGCGCACGCGGCCGTCCAGCCGTTGGAGAAGCTGCGCACCAAGCTCGCCCACGTGACCGACCGCGGCAACACCTACCGGGTACTGGCCCGCAAGGTCTAGCCTGCGCCCCATGGGCGACCACAAGTTCTGGTGCGGCGTCTGCGAGGCCAGCTGCGGCCTGGAAGCGACCGTCGAGCACGGCAAGCTCCTGGAGATCCGTCCCGACCCGACGCACCCGAACTCCACGGGGTTCGCCTGTGTGAAGGGCATCCGGTGGGGTGACGTCCTCACCGACCCGGACCGGGTGGTCGAACCGCTGCAGCGGCAGAGCGACGGCAGCTTCGTCCCGGTCAGCTGGGAGACGGCACTCGACGACATCGGCCGCCGGCTCCGGGAGGTGATCCGACGTCACGACCGGACCTCGGTCGGCGTCGCCATCGGCAACCCGAGCGGCTGGAACTACGGCGCGTTCCTGGTCGCGTTCGGCATGGCCGCCGCGCTGCGGACGAAGCACTTCTACACAGCCGGTTCGGTCGACATCAACAACTACTGGGTGGTCGGCCACACGCTCTACGGCCACAACCTGATGACGCCGTTCCCGGACTTCGACCGCCAGGAGTTCACCCTGATCCTCGGGGCGAACCCGGTGGTCTCCCACGGTTCGATGATGACGGTGGGTCGGGTGCGCGAGCGCCTGCTCGGCGTGACCAAGCGCGGCGGCCGCGTCGTCGTCGTCGACCCGCGCCGGACCGAGACGGCCAAGCTCTTCGAGCACGTGCCGATCCGGCCCGACACCGACGCCTGGTTGCTCGCGGGGATGCTGCGGGTGATCCTCGACGAGGACCGCGTCGACTCCGGCTATCTGGCCTCGCTCGTGAACGGCGTGGACTTCCTCCGGACGCTCGTCGCGGACATCGACCTCGACCGCGCCGCGGCGGAGACCGGCATCGTGCGGGAGACGATCGAGACCCTCGCGCGCGACTTCGCCGCCGCCGGCCGGGCCTGCGTCTACGGCCGCTGCGGGACGTCGACGGGCGGGTTCTCGACGCTGACGAAGTACCTCATCGACGTCCTCAACATCGTCACCGGCAACCTGGACCGGCCCGGCGGAACGACGTTCTCGCGGCCGATGCTCGACGCCGAGCTGTTCACACGGCTGTTCAAGATCGACGGCTACGACCGCTGGCGGACGCGGGTGGACAACTTCCCCGAGGTCCTGGGCACCTCCCCGCTCGCGACGATGCCGCGGGAGATCACGACCCCGGGCCCGGGCCAGCTGCGCGCGCTGGTCACCGTCGCGACGAACCTGGCGACGACGTCGCCGAACTCGCCGGAGATGGAGCGCGCGCTCGCCGACCTGGACCTGTTCGTCTCGCTCGACCCGTACCTGACGGAGACGAACCGGCACGCGCACTACGTCCTGCCGCCGAAGCTGCTGCTCGAGCGGGAGGGCTTCCCGCTGTTCGGTCAGCTGCACTACGGCGTCCCGAACGCGCAGTGGACCGACGAGCTCGTGACGCCGCCGCCCGGGGCGCGCGACGACTGGTGGATCCTCGACCAGATCTGCAAGCGGATCGGCCTGCTCCCCTCACCGGCGCCGGGTGCGCAGCTGATGGGCAAGCTCGGCCTGCGCCTGCCCCCGTGGGTCGGCGTCGACGTGTTCATGCGTCTCGGCCCCGACGGCGACCTGTTCGGCCTGCGCCGGCGCGGCATCAGCCGCAAGAAGCTCCTGCGGCACAACGGCGCAATTCAGCTCGCGGACTCCGCACCCACCGGCATGCTGCCCAAGCGACTGCGGACCAGGTCGAAGCGCATCGAACTCGCGCACGACGTGTACGCGCGCGAGATGCAACGGCTGATCGCGCGAACGGCGATCGTCGACGAGGAGCACCCTTTGCTCCTGTTCACGATCCGGGAGAACCGGTCGCAGAACTCGTGGCTGCACAACGTCCCGGCGCTGCTCGGGGACCGGGTCTGCGTACTGCGCATCCACCCGGACGACGCGGCCGCGCGCGGGATCTCGACGGGCGCAGAGGTCGCGATCAGCTCCCGGTGGGGCCGGATCACCGCGACGGCCGCCGTGACCGACGAGGTCATGCCCGGCACCGTCGGGCTGCCGCCGCACTTCGGCCACCACGGCGGCTGGCGCACCGCGAACGGCGCGGGCGGCGGTCGCTACAACGACCTGGTGCCGAACGATCCGGAGCTGATGGACGTCGCCTCGGGCAACGCCCGGTTCAACGGCATCGCCGTGCAGGCGACGCCGGTGACTCTGGTGACGGAGCCTCAGCCTCAGGCTTCGGCGGAGGTCGGAGTCCAGGTCGCCGGGTCCGCGGGACGCTGATCGCCGGAGGCCATGTCCTTGACCTCGTGCGGCTTCCCGTCCTCGAACGGCGGGAACCAGATGTACGGGATCTGCTTGCGGGAGCCGTAGGTCAGCTGCTTCTTCAGCTTGTCCGCGGCGTGGTAGGTCTCGACCTTGATCCCGCGCGACCGCAGCGTCGCCGCGGTCGCGATCGCCTCGCCGCGCCGGTCGTCCGACGGGACGACGACCAGCACCTGGGCCGGCGAGAGCGGACCGCCGGTGATCGTGCCGTCGCCGACGAGCTTGGCAAAGATGCGCGTCAGGCCGATCGACATGCCGATGCCCGGCAGGTCGCGGCGGATGAACGAGCCCGCCAGGTTGTCGTAACGGCCGCCCGAGCAGATGCTGCCGAAGCCGGGGGCGTCGGTCAGCGTGCCCTCGTAGACCGTGCCCGTGTAGTAGTCCAGTCCGCGTGCGATCGAGAGGTCGGCGACGACGGAGCCGGCGGGCAGGTCCGCCAGTTCCCGCATCACGAAGGACAGCTCGGCCAGACCCTCGTCCAGCAGCGCGCCACCCGAGCCGAGCCGCGCGATCTCGTCGACGACCTCGGCGCCGCCACGCACCTGCGCGAGGTCCAGCACCGCCTTCACCTGAGTGTCCGTCAGGCTGAGCTCGTCGACGAGCAGCTTGGCGACCCCGTCGGGACCGATCTTGGCGAGCTTGTCGGCGATCCGGATGACGCCGATCGGGTCGCCGATGCCGATGCCCTCGTAGAAGCCCTGCAGCACCTTGCGGTTGTTGATGCCGAGGGTGAAACCGCCGATCGAAAGGTCGGTCAGGACCTCGTGGATGATCCGCGGCAGTTCGGCGTCGAACGAGAGCGGCACGGAGTCGACGTTGATGACGTCGATGTCGCACTGGGTGAACTCGCGGAAGCGGCCCTCCTGCGGGCGCTCACCGCGCCAGACACGCTGGATCTGGTAGCGCTTGAACGGGAAGACCAGGTCGTTGAAGTGCTGGGCCACGTATCGGGCCAGCGGGACCGTCAGGTCGAAGTGCAGCCCGAGCCGGGCATCGTTCGCGTCCCCGCCCTGGAGCCGGTTCAGGGTGTAGACCTCCTGCGAGGTCTCCCCCTTGGCCATCAGGACCTCGAGGGCCTCCACGGACGGCGTCTCGACCGAGCAGAACCCGTAGCGCTCGTAGGTCGCGCGGATCCGGTCGAGCCACTGCTGCTCGACGAGGCGGATCTGGGGCAGCCACTCAGGGAAGCCGGAGATCGCGGCGGGCTTGACGATGCGGTCGGAGGACATGGCCTCCGATCCTAGGTCGCGGCCTCGCTACAGCTTCCGGTACATCACGTGCAGGCCCACCGGGCCGTGCTTCGGGTGGTCGAACGCGTCCGGGATCGTCGCGAGGATCTGAAAGCCGAGCCCGAGCCACAGGGTGACGGCGGTGACGTTCGTCTCCACCACCGCGTTGAACTGCATGGCCCGGAATCCGGCCTCCTTCGCCGCGACGAGGACGTGCTCCCCGAGTGCCCGGCCCACCCCGCGCCCGGCGAAGCCGGGGTCGACGAGGAAGCTCGCGTTGGCGACGGAGGAGGCGGGCCCGTCGAAATTGCGGGTCAGCTTCGCCGAGCCGACGACGCGGCCCTGCGCGACCGCGACGAAGACCCGGGCGTCCGGGCGCATCCACCAGGCGCGAGCGGTCTCCTCGTCGATGTCGCGATCGACGGTGTACGTCTCCCCCGCCGCCACGATCAGCCAGAGGAACGGCCAGATCTGGGGCCAGTCAGCCTCGGCGGCGGGGCGGATCAGCACCGGGGGATCGAGGATCAAGCCGGCACCCTCGCCGTCCCCTTGCCACCGGGGTGGGTGGTCACCGGAGGACGTCGCGCGGTGGTGAACCAGGCACGGGACCGATGGATCAGCGAGCCGTCCGGCTCGCGGTGCTCGGAGAGCATCGCGTAGACGTCGGCCCGGGCGGCCGGCAGGTGCTCGGGGCGGACCTGGTCGATCATGATCCGCCCGCCGTGCGAGCCGACCCACGCCCAGTACCCGTCGAGGTCGGCGAACACGATGTCGTGCTGCATCTCGGTGATCTCGATGTCGACGAACCCGGAGTCGGCGAGCATCGCGGTGATCGTCTCGTGCGTGGTGAAGGGCTTGTCGGGGTTGTCCTCCCACGGCGGCCCGATGCGGTGCCGGTAGAGGATGCCCATCGTCTCGTCGAACTTCGGGTCGGAAGGGCCGAACGAGCTCATCGCGAAGCGGCCACCCGGACGCAGCAGCGCGGCCACCCGGGGCAGGGCCTTGCGGGGCTCGGGCACGAAGAACATGACCATGCCGGCGGTGATCAGGTCGAAGTTCGCCGCCGGGAAGGCGGGGTCGGAGGCGTCGCCGAGCTCGACGTGCACGTGAGCGAGCCCGCGCCGGGCGGCCTCCGCGGCGCAGAGCTGCACCATGCGCGGCGAGAGGTCCGTGCCGGTCACCGAGCCCCGGCTGCCCACCGCCTCGGCGGCCGGGAACAGGCAGTGCCCGCGGCCGCACCCGAGGTCGAGGACGTGCTCCCCCGGCTGCGGGGCGGCCCGGCGGACCAGCTCGGCCCCGAGCGGGGCGAAGAACTCGACGCCGACCTGCTCGTAGCTGTCCGCCGAGTTGTCGAACGCCGCGGCGATGATCGCCTTGGTCTCGGCGTGCTCCGGGTCGGACAGCTGCGCTGCGTGACCACCACCGGCGTCCGTCACTGCTCTCCTCCTGGCCGACGTCCCCGCATTCCGCGGGCCCGGGGGTCCGACGCTATCGCCGATTGCGGTCCGGATCGGCCTGATCGCAGACAGTCGGAATTCAGGGTCAAGATCCGGTTTTTGTTACTTCTGGTCATGATCGAATTACTGAGTGCGAGTTTTTTTCACTGGCTTTGTCGCTTTTGACCGGTCTCATGTCGGGCGGTAACCGTTTACGTATTCACAGTCGCGGAGAACGCGGCAGTCTTAGACGCGCAGTAACCGATTGGTCGCAGAGATGGTTTCACCCGAAACCGATCAAGATCAAATTCGGCCAAAGCAGTCGCTCCGGCGACTACGTAAGAAACACACGGAGTGACGCACGGTGGTGCCGGCCGGTAACCCCGGCCAGAACGACCTGCGGATCTCCACCCACCCTCACAAAAGGAGAAAGTCATGCTCGGTGGTCTTCTTGGTGGCCTGCTCGGCTCGGTCGGCGCTCTGCTCGGCACGCTGAAGGTTCGCATCGGCCTGGGCTGAAGCGCGCCCTGAGCCCCTCGCCCCTTTCGCGGGGCGGGCTCTGCAAGTGAAGGATCCCGTGCGGGCGTTTGGAGGTCGCCCGCACGGGATCCCTCACATTATCTCCCCTTCTCCAGCAAACCGGGCCAAAAGCTTGGGGTTGCTGTCTTCGTGGTGCCCATGAGCGGGCCCTGCTCCGGGCCCCCTGCTGACGTCCCGTCTGTTCCGACCGTTCTTGAGGTGACGCGGTGGCCGAGACCGAGCGATTGATCCGGACCGGAGTCCGTTCCGTCCGTGGATCTCTGCTCGTGCTGGTCCTCGCCTCGGTCGCTGTCGCCGGCGCCTCCCTCGTCCTCCCCCACGCGATCGGCAAGGCCCTCGACTCCGCACTCGCCGACGCGCCCGCGGACGGACCGCTCGGCCTGACCTGGACCCAGATCGCCGTCGGTCTGCTGCTCGGGGTCGGCGTCGCCGAGTCGATGCTCGCGCTCTCCGGCGGGGCCGTGACCGCCGGGGCCACCGCGCGCATCCGGCACCGACTCCTCGGCCACGCCACCGCCGCCGGTCCCCGACTGACGCGCGCCATCCCGGCCGGGGACCTGGTCAGCCGCACCAGCGCACACGCCGAGCAGACCGGCGCCGCGCCCGTCCGGCTCGTCGGCGCGTTCGCGGCCGGCATCCCGGCCGTCGGCGCGATGGTGATGCTCTTCCGCATCGACGTCTGGTGCGGCACCGCGTTCCTCGTCGGTCTGCTGGCGCTGAGCGTCCTGCTCGGCGCGCTCGTCAGGACCGTCACCGACGTGACCGAGCAGTACTCCGCCGCGCAGGGCGAGGTCGCCGGGCGCCTGACCGAGGCCCTGGCCGGCGCGCGCACCGTCGCGGCCGCCGGCACCGTCGACACCGAACGTGCCCGGGTGCTCGAACCGGTCGAGGACCTGCGGCGTCACGGCGCGAGCCTGTGGTCCGCCCACGCGAGCGCGGTCGGCCAGAGCGCCGCCCTGCTGCCGATGCTGGAGGTCGTCGTCCTCGCCGTCGCCGGGTGGCAGCTCTCGGCCGGGCGCATCAGCGTCGGCGACATGGTGGCGGCCGGCGCCTACGTCGGGCTCGGCGTCGAGGTCGTCAACGCCCTCGCCAAGCTGATCGCGTACGGCCAGTCCCGGGGCGCGGCGCGCCGCTGCGTCGACGCACTCGAGGTGCCCGCCACCGAGTACGGCACCGTCGAGGAACTGACCGGCCCGGGCGCGCTGACCCTGGTCGACGTCTGGGTCGGCTCCGGCGAGAACGCGGCACTGCGCGGCGTCACGCTGCACATCCCCGCCGGGGCGTCGGTGGCGGTCGTCGGCCGCTCGGGCTCGGGCAAGTCGACGCTCGCCGCGCTGTTCGGTCGACTGGTCGAGCCGGACTCCGGGCTCGTGTGCATCGACGGCCAGTTGCTGCGCGACCTCAGTCCGGCCGCGCTGCACACCGCGGTCACGTACGCGTTCCCGCGGCCGGCGCTGCTCGGCGGCACCGTCGGCGGGACGATCGCCTTCGGGCACCACCGCCCCGGGCCGGACGCCGTGACCGCGGCGGCCGAGGCCGCCGCCGCCGACGGTTTCATCCGCCGCCTGCCCCTCGGGTACGCGACTCCCCTGCCGCAGGCCCCGATGTCCGGCGGCGAGGCGCAGCGCCTCGGCCTGGCTCGCGCCTTCGCGCACCCCGGCCGCGTCCTCGTCCTCGACGACGCGACGTCGAGCCTGGACACCGTGACGGAGCTTCAGGTGACGGAGGCTCTGCAGCGCAGTGGTACCGGGCAGACGCAGGTGATCGTCGCGCACCGCGCGTCCACCGCGGCACGTGCGGACTACGTCGTGTGGCTGGACGCCGGTCGCGTCCGCGGCTACGCGCCGCACAGCACCCTGTGGGCCGACCCCGAGTACCGCGCGAACTTCGGCACCGGGGAGACCGACCCGTTCGCGATCGAGACGCTCTACCGGACCGCGCCGACCCCCGACCCGCTGGACGACTCCGCCACCCGTGTCCCCTGGGGGACGTCGTGAGCACCCCGGTCCCGACGCAGACCGCCAAGCCGGCCCGCACCCCGAGCTCGGCGGTGCGGCACGCCCTCGTCGGCGCGTGCCGCGCGAATCCCCGCGCCGCGGTGATGACCGTCCTCTGGACCGCGCTCGCCTCGGTGCCCGCGTTCCTGCACGGCAAGGTCGTCGCCCGCGCGCTCGACGACGGGTTCCTCGCCGGCGACCGCCGCACCGGTCTCACCTGGCTCGCCCTGCTGGCCGCGACCGCGCTGGTCGCCGCCGTCGGCGCGGGCAAGGCCGTGAAGTCGGTCTCCGGGCTCGTCGAGCCGTTCCGCGACCACCTCGTCGAGTTCGTCGTCGCCGAGACCCTGCAGTCCGCGACGGCCCCCGACGGTCGCCCCGACGCGGGGGCGGTCGCCCGCCTCTCGCAGCAGATCGAGACCGTGCGCGGGACGCTCGGCATGGGCATCCTCGGCATCCTCGCGTTCGTCGCGGGCATCAGCAGCTCCCTGGCCGGGCAGAGCACGCTCTCGACCGACGTGCTGATCTTCGTCGTCCCGCCGGTCGTGCTGTCGCTGGCGATCTTCGGTTGCTCCCTGCCGACGGTGGTGCGCCGCGAGCGCGCGCTGATCCTCTCCGGCGAGCAGGTCGCGGCGAGCGTCACCGGCACCATGGAGGGCCTGCGCGACATCCAGGCGGCGGGCGCCGCGGAGCACATCCGGACCGGCGTCGGCGACCGCATCGACGAGAACGCGCGGCTCGGGCGGGCCGTCGCCGCGGTCACCGCGTGGCGGCTGCTCGTCGTCGGACTCGGGGCGCGCGTGCCGATCGTCCTCATCGTCCTCGGCATCCCGTGGCTGCTGGACCGCGGCACCAGCCCGGGCGAGATCGCCGGCTCGGTGACCTACGCCGCCGCCGCGATCGCGCCGGCCATGACGGCGCTGACCGCCTGCGTCAGCGACTCGATCATCCCGCTGTGGGTGACGCTCGGGCGCATCCTCGGCGCGGGACCGACCCGCCCGGCGCCACACCCGGTGGCGCCGGGCGGCACCACCTGGCGGCCCCACCCCGCGCTGGTGGAGGTCCGGTTGCGCAAGGTCGGGTTCGCCTACGGCCCGACCGCCGAACCCGTGCTGCGCAACCTCTCGCTGACCGTCGTCCCCGGCGAGCACCTTGCCGTCGTCGGGCCGAGCGGTATCGGCAAGTCGACGCTGGTGAACCTGATCTGCGGCATGCTCCGGCCCGGGTCGGGGACGGTGACCGTCGCCGGCACCGACATCGGGGCGCTCGACCCGCAGACCCGGGCGCGCGTCCGCGTGCTGATCCCGCAGGAGGCGTTCGTCTTCAGCGGGACGCTCGGCGAGAACATCCGCTACCTCCGGCCGGACGCGACACCGGAGATGGTCGAGTGGGCCTGCTACGCCGTCGGTCTGACCGCGCTGCGGGACCGCCTCGGCGGCCTCGACGCCCGCGTCGACCCGGCGACCCTGTCCGCGGGTGAGCGCCAGCTGATCGCCCTCACCCGGGCCTACCTCTCGGCCGCGCCGCTAGCCGTCCTCGACGAGGCGACCTGCCATCTCGACCCGTCCGCGGAGATGATGGCCGAGCAGGCCTTCGCCGCCCGCGGGGGCACGCTCATCGTCGTCGCCCACCGGATGAGCTCGGCCCTGCGCGCCGATCGCATCCTCGTCCTCGACGGCGCCACCGCCGCGCTCGGCACCCACGACGAGCTGCTCGCGAGCTCCGCCCTCTACCGCGACCTCGTCGGCCACTGGCAGGGCTCCCCGGCCTGACTCCCGCCCGACCCGTCCTCGCTGTCAAGAAAGGGGGCTCCACTGACGCTTCCGTGGGTCGTTGATCGCCCCTGAACGAGCACACGCCGCTCCC
>NZ_BAAAHE010000009.1 GCF_039525035.1 Sporichthya brevicatena | reverse complement strand
TCATCTCGAGCGGGCTCAAGCCACCGCGCGACCGCCGCGCGGATTATTCAGGAGAGTCCTAGCCGATTTCTCCGCAGGTCGGGGGCACTTTTATCCTGGCGGGGCTGCCCACCGCCTGGAGATCTTCATGCCTGAGTTCGTGTACTCCGACCTGCTGCCGATCGGCGCCGACCCGACGGAGTACCGGCTCCTCAGCACAGAGGGCGTCGAGGTCGTCGACCTCGGCGGGACCGAGTTCCTGCGGGTGGCGCCGGAGGCGCTGCAGCTGCTGACCGCGGAGGCGATGCACGACATCGCCCACTACCTGCGCCCGGCCCACCTGGCGCAGCTGCGGCGGATTCTCGACGACCCCGAGGCCTCGGGCAACGACAAGTTCGTCGCCCGCGACCTGTTGAAGAACGCGAACATCGCCTCGGCCGGTGTCCTGCCGATGTGCCAGGACACCGGCACCGCGATCGTCATGGGCAAGCGTGGCGAGCGCATCCTGACCGGGGGCGGTGACGGCGAGGCGATCTCCCGTGGCGTCTACGACGCGTACACGAAGCTCAACCTGCGCTACTCCCAGCTCGCACCGCTGACGCTGTGGGAGGAGAAGAACACCGGCTCCAACCTGCCGGCGCAGATCGAGCTCTACGCCGACGACGACCCGGCGCACGGCCAGCAGTACAAGTTCCTGTTCATGGCCAAGGGCGGCGGCTCGGCGAACAAGAGCTACCTGTACCAGGAGACCAAGGCCGTCCTGAACGAGAAGTCCATGCTCAAGTTCCTGGACGAGAAGATCCGCTCGCTCGGGACCGCCGCCTGCCCGCCGTACCACCTCGCGATCGTCATCGGCGGCACCAGCGCGGAGTTCGCGCTCAAGACCGCGAAGTACGCCTCCGCCAAGTACCTCGACACGCTGCCGACGTCGGGCTCGATGGGCGCGCACGGCTTCCGCGACGTCGAGTTTGAGGAGAAGGTCCTCGAACTGACCCGCGCCACCGGCATCGGCGCCCAGTTCGGCGGCAAGTACTTCTGCCACGACGTCCGCGTCATCCGGCTCCCCCGCCACGGGGCGTCCTGCCCGGTCGCGATCGCGGTCTCCTGCTCCGCCGACCGCCAGGCGCTCGGCAAGATCACGCCGTCGGGCATCTACCTCGAGCAGCTCGAGCGTGACCCGGCCCGCTTCCTCCCGGACGTGACGGAGGAGCAGTTGGACGACACCGTCGTGAAGATCGACCTGAACCGGCCGATGCCGGAAATCCTCGCCGAGCTGACGAAGTACCCGGTCAAGACGCGCCTGTCGCTGACCGGCTCGCTGGTCGTGGCCCGCGACATCGCGCACGCCAAGATCAAGGAACGCCTGGACGCCGGTGAGCCGATGCCGGACTACCTGCGCGACAACGCCGTCTACTACGCCGGCCCGGCCAAGACCCCCGAGGGCTACGCGACCGGCTCGTTCGGCCCGACCACCGCGGGCCGCATGGACTCCTACGTCGACCAGTTCCAGGCGGCCGGCGGCTCGCGAATCATGCTGGCCAAGGGCAACCGCTCGAAGCAGGTCACCGAGGCCTGCGCCAAGCACGGCGGGTTCTACCTCGGCTCGATCGGCGGCCCCGCCGCCCGCCTCGCCCAGGACTGCATCCGCAAGGTCGAGGTCCTCGAGTACCCCGAGCTCGGTATGGAAGCGGTCTGGCGGATCGAGATCGAGGACTTCCCCGCGTTCATCGTCGTCGACGACAAGGGCAACGACTTCTTCGCCCCCGCCGACACCGCGGTTCCGATCTCCCTCGGCGTCCGCAGCTGACCCGTCCGTCCTGTCAAAAAAGGGTGACACCCCTTACTGCGCAGTAAGGGGTGTCACCCTTTTTTCACACGGGATGAGAGAGCCCTCATCTGCGCCTCACGGGAGTCCCATCCCCGGCGCGCACTCTCGATGTCAGACGCCCGCAGCAGGCGGGCGACGACACGGAGGTGCACCACCCATGCGAGTTCCCGTCAAAACCGGCATCGTCGTGCTGTCCGCGGCCGTCACGATCGGCACGCTCGGCGTCGGCGCAGCGATCGCGTCCGCCGGCGACGAGAAGGCCGCCAAGCGTGAAGAGGTCGCCGGGCAGGTCGTCACGGTCGACGACGTCGACGACGACAACGGCCCCGACGACCTCACCGACGACCTGACCGGGCCCACCAACACCCGCAACGACGTCACCGACAACACCCGGGACGACAACACCCGCAACGACGTCACGGACAACACTCGGGACAACACTCGGGACAACACTCGGGACAACACCCGGGACAACACCCGGGACAACACCCGGGACAACACCCGCGACAACACCCGCGACAACACCCGCACGCTCGCGGGCTGAGCTCAGGCGTCGGGGTCGACCGCGCGGTAGCCCATCCCCCGCACGGTCTCGATGCGGTCGGCCCCGAGCTTGCGCCGCAGGTAACGCACGTAGACGTCGACGACGTTGGACTGGGCGTCGAAGTCGAAGCCCCACACCCGGGAGAGCAACTGCTCCCGGGAGAGCACCTGGCCCGGGTGCCGGAGCAACACCTCCGCGAGGAGGAACTCACGGGCCGTCAGATCGACACTGCGTCCGTCGACGGACGCACGCCGGGTGCGCAGGTCGAGCACGAGCTCCCCGAGCCGCAGCTGGGTCACCTCGGGACCGCGCTCCTCGCGCAGCCGCAGCCGGATCCGCGCGAGCAACTCCTCGAACCGGAACGGTTTGGCCATGTAGTCGTCCGCCCCGCCCTCGAGGCCGGCGACGGTGTCGTCGATCGAGCTCCGCGCCGTCAGCATGATGACCGGGATCGACGAGCGCTTCTCCCGCAGCCGCCGCAGGACGGTGAAGCCGTCGAGCTCCGGCAGGCCGATGTCGAGGACCAGCAGGTCGAACTCGCCGGTCAGGGCGTGTCCGAGCGCGCTGAGGCCGTCGCCCACCACGGTGACCGTGAACCCGTTGGCCTTGAGGCCCTTCGCGACGAAGGCGGAGATGCGGTCCTCGTCCTCCGCGACCAGGATCCGGCTCACGGGACCTCCACCTCCACCGGGTCGGCCTCGACCGCGACCGCGGCCGGGATCTCGATCGTGAACGTCGCGCCGGCTCCGGGCCGGGAGTCGAGCCGGACGGACCCGCTGTGCGCGCCGGCGATCGCACGCACGATGGACAGGCCCAGTCCGGCACCCTCACGGCTCGGGTTCGCGCCGCGCTCGAAGCGTTCGAAGATCCGCGCCGCGTCCGCCTCGGGGACACCGGGGCCCTCGTCACGGACCCAGAGGCGTACTCCGCTCGCGTCGGCCGCGGAGCCGAGCGCGACGACTTGCCCGGGCTCGGTGTGACGGACCGCGTTGGCGGCCAGCTGCAGCACGGCCTGGCTGAGACGTTGCGGGTCGGCGTCGATCTGCGCCTCGGCACGGGCGTCGATCCGCCAGGCGCGGTCGCCGAGACCGCGGGCCTTGTCGAGCAGGTCGTCGGTGAGCGAGCCGACGTCGACGGGGACCGGCCGGAGGAAGTCGGGGCGCTCCGCACGGGCGAGGACGACGAGGTCGTCCACCAGCCGGCTCATCCGGTCGAGCTCGTCCAGGACGAGGTCGCGGGTCGAGGCGACGTCGGCAGGGTCGCCGGCGTCGAGCAGTTCGAGGTGGCCGCGGACGATCGTGATCGGCGTCCGCAGCTCGTGCCCCGCGTCGTCGAGGAACCGGCGCTGCGCGGCGAAGGCCGTCTGCAGGCGGTCGAGCATCGCGTTGAACGTGCGGGCGAGGTCGGAGATGTCGTCGGTGCCGGTGACCTCGATACGACGCGTCAGGTCGCTGGAGGAGATCTGGTCGGCGGTGCGGCGCAGGTCGCGCAGCGGCCGCAGCAGCCGGCCCGACACCGACCACGCCCCGACCGCGACGACGAACAACGCGACGAGGGCGACGAGCACGTAGCTGCGCAGCACCTCGCGGAGCTCGGCCCGCTCCCGGTCGGCGAACGTCGCGACGACGAAGGCGCCGCGGCGGGTCTCGTCCGTCCCGGCGGGCAGCACCGCCCGCACCGCGTAGCGGATCCGCTGGCCGTCGACCTCCGTCGTCCCGGTCCCGCCGCGGGTCAGACTCCCGACCAGTGCGACGAACTCCGGCGAGCGGGTGAGCTGGTCCACCCCGGCGCCCTGCACGTAGGCGGGCCGGCCTCCGACGAACGCGATCAGCGCCTGGTGCTCGTCGGGGACGTTGTGGCCGAGCGCGCCCTGCATCAGCCGGGCGGGGTCGGTGTACGGGGCCCCGGTCCTGGGGTCGACGGCGGTGGCCGCGAACGCGTCGAACTCGGAGATCTCCTGGACGATCGTCTCGGCGATCCGCTGATCCACCCGCGCCCGCTCGATCAGGTAGAACGCCGCCCCCGCGCCGGCGAGCGCGAGCGTCGAGAGCGCCACCGCCCACGCCACGATCCGGACCCGGACCGACGGCGACCGCCCTGCCCCAACCGCCACTCCCGCCTCCGGAGGGGTGTCACCCCCGGTGGGACGGGCGGGGTTGGTGGGGTCAGTCATCGTCGTCGCAGTCGTCGTCGTCGAACTCGTCGTCGTCGTCGGGATCGTCGGGATCGTCGGGATCGTCGGGATCGTCGTCGGGATCGTCGTCGTCCGGGTCGTCCGGGTCGTCGTCCGCCTCAGCCGGGCAGACCGGGACGCGGACCTGCTGCGGACCGGAGGCGGCAGGCGTCAGCGACGGGGTCGCGACGGGGCGCGGGGTCGGTGTGGACGCCGGGTCGCTGGGGTCCGGCGCGTCCGGCGAGGCGGCGGGGTCCGGGGCCTGGAGGACGATCGGGGCGCCGATGTCGGGGATCTCGGGCTCGTCGATGCCGGAGACCGCCCACACCAGCACGCCGGTGACGGCGGCCGCGGCGCCGGCGGCGGCCAGCGGGAATCCCCAACGCATGATCGTCATCCTCCCGTGCGGCGGGGAGAGGGGAATGAGCGCCGGATGAGAACCCTCTCATCGACGCCTCATGCCGCTCCCATGACGAGGGGTCACGCTCAGGGCATGACACACGGCAACCGCACCGACTCCTGGGACTTCGAGCCCGGGGACGAGATCGTCCCCGGCCGCACCGCGGTGCGCCGGCTCGGCGGCGGGTCCCGGTTCGAGGCGTACCTCGCCTTCGACGAGACGCTGCACTCCGCGGTGGTCGCGAAGGTCGTCCGGCCCGACCAGGTCGACGACCCCCGCACGCTCGAGGCGCTGGCCCGCGAGGCGGAGATGGCGACGCGGCTCGCGCACCCGTCGCTGGTGCGGGCGTTCGCGACCGTGCCGGACGGCCCACGCCCCCACCTGGTCCTGGAGCACCTGGACGGGCCGCGCCTGTCCACGCTCGTCCGCAGGTACGGTCCGCTCCCGTTGGAGCAGGCCCTGCCGCTGTGCCTGGAGCTCTGCTCGGTCCTGCACTACCTGCAGGCCGTCGACGTGGTGCACCTGGACGTGAAGCCGTCCAACGTCGTGATGGGTGCGCCGCCGCGGCTCATCGACCTCTCGATCGCGCGCTCGGTCGGCGAGGCGGCCACCCTCCGGCAGGCGATCGGCACCGACGCCTACATGGCCCCGGAGCAGTGCGACCCGACGCCCGAGACGCCCGTCGGCCCGCCGGCGGACGTCTGGGGTCTGGGCGCCACGATGTACGCCGCGCTGACCGGACGGCCCCCGCGCCGGGACCGCCCGGAGCCGCTCCCCCGCTCGGTGCCGCCGGTGCTCGCCGGGCACGTCCTGTCCTGCCTCGACCCCGACCCGGCCGCCCGCCCTCGGCCCGCCGAGTTGGCCGACCGCGTCGAGCCGCTGGTGGCCGCGCTGCCGCGTCCGGTGCTCGCCGGTTTCCTCCCGAAGAGCCGGGATCGGGGCCGCGGACGCAAGAACCTTGTCCCCGTCCGGCGTAAATAACGCGAACACCGGAAATCTTGCGGTCGAGAGACCGGATCGGTGACGGTAGTGTTGTGTTCCGACCGGCGCACCACCGTTGTCGCCGGTTTCTGCCGACGTGGTCCTGGCGTGAACTCACCCGGGGTGATCGTCCGGCAACTGAGTCCGCGACTCAGGAGTGCAACCGCGGACCCGGCTCCGAAACAAGCGGCGCCGTCTCCTAGCCTGACGCACGATCCCGCCGCCTGTGATGACGCAGGGCGCGGCGGCGTGAGCCGACAGCTTTCGAGAGGGCTGAACATCCGGTGGCTAACACGGTGGCAGATGTCGAGGCGGCGCTGGACGCGGCCGGCCTCAAGAACCAGCACGTTCGTGAGTATGTGAAGTACTGGGCGGAGCACACCGGCGCGGAGCGCGTCGAGGTCGTCTCCGCCGCCGACGACGCGCGCCTGATCTCCGAGGCCCTCGAAGCGGGCGAGCTGCTGCCCGCGGGTGAGGGCCTTTACTACTCCCGCAGCTACTTCAAGGACACGGCGCGCTCCGAGGAGCGCACGATCGTCGCCACCAACAACCCCGCCGACGCCGGCACGTACAACAACTGGCGTCCCGCCGCCGAGATGACCGCGCTCCAGAAGGAGAACATGCGCGGCGCCATGGCCGGCAAGACGATGTACGTCATCCCCTACCTGATGTCGCAGCCGGCCTCGCCGCTCGAGCGCTTCGCCGCCGGCGTGCAGGTCACCGACAACCGCCCCGTCGTGCTGCACATGATTCGCATGGCGCGCGTTGGCGTGGAGTACATCGAGAACCTGCAGGACCCGAACAGCTTCGTCCGCGCCGTCCACGTCACCGGCGACCTGCCGAACCTCGGCCAGGGCACCCCGGACGACAAGCGCTACTTCGTCACCGTCGCCGACGAGCGGACGATCCTGCACTTCGGCTCGTCCTACGGCGGCAACGCCCTGCTCGGCAAGATCGCCCACGGTCTGCGTCAGGCCGCCTACGACGGCTGGGCGTCGGGTCAGTTCCTCTCCGAGCAGTTCATGCTCATCGGCATCACCGACAAGCAGACCGGCCGCAAGTACCACATCTGCGGTGGCTTCCCGTCGGCGTCGGGCAAGACCAACCTCGCGATGATGCTGGCGCCGGACGACCTCGGCGACCGCTACCACGTCGAGTTCTACGGCGACGACATCGCGTGGCTGTGGGTCGGCGAGGACGGCAAGCTCTACGCGATGAACCCGGAGTTCGGTGTCTTCGGCGTCGCCAAGGACACGAACGAGACGACGAACCCGACCGCGCTGGGCTCGATCCAGCCGGGCAGCGGCGCGATCTTCACCAACGTCGCCTACAACCCGCAGACCCAGGAGGTCTGGTGGGAGGGCCGCACCAAGAACCCGCCGTCCCCGGTCGACGGCTGGCTGGACTGGAAGGGCAACCCGATCGCGGACCGCGAGCCGGGCAACACCGAGCCGTGGGCGCACCCGAACAGCCGGTTCACCACGACGCTGTCGAAGGTCCCGAACATCGCCTCCGACTTCGAGGAGCCCCAGGGCGTCCCGATCGACGCGATCATCTTCGGTGGCCGCACCCGTGACCGCGAGCCGCTGATCCGCGCGATCACCGACCTCGCCGAGGGCGTCTACGACGGCCTGACCCTGGGCGCCGAGGCCACCTTCGCCGCCGAGGGCGTCGACGGTCAGCTCCGCTACGACCCGATGTCGATGCGTCCGTTCATGTCGTACCCGGAGGCGGCCTACGCCGCGCACTGGCTGAAGATCGTCGGCGCTGCGAAGGACAAGCCGATCTTCGCCCACGTGAACTGGTTCCAGCGTGGCGAGGACGGCCGCTTCCTGTGGCCGGGCTACCGCGACAACCTCCGTCCGCTCCTGTGGCTCATGCAGCTCAAGAACGGCGAGGTCTCCGGCGTCGAGACCCCGGTCGGCATCCTGCCGAAGAAGGACGAGCTCGACCTCACCGGCGTCCAGGTCACCCCCGAGGACCTCGACCGGATCCTCTCCATCGACGTCGCCCGTTGGCGTCAGGAGATGGGCTTCCGCGAGGAGCACCTGAAGCAGTTCGACGGGCTCCCCGAGGAGATCTGGGAGGCCCACCGCCGCGTCGCCGCCGCCCTCGACGCCGCCAAGTGATTCCTTGCGTCCGAAGATGGGGCTGCAATAGCAGCCACATCTTCGGACGTTGGCGTTAAGCGGCCCCATGCCAGCCACCCCGGCGGAGCGCCGCCTCCAGCTGGTCGAAGTAGGGCTCGGGGTCGACACGGAGCGCCACGTTCGGGATCACGATGACGACGTGGCCGTCGAGGCGTCGCTCGTTCTGCTTCAGCGCGTCCCGCAACATCTGCTCGGGTTCGAGGTGCTGCGAGCCGTTGATCTCCGCGGTGACGCCGTACTGCTCCCAGACCGTGTCGTAGACCCACGTGCCGCTCGGGGTCTGCCGGCGCAGCTGTCGCGTCGACGGCGGGAGCCCCCGGCGGCGGCAGAGTCGGGCGAAGTCCCGCTCCCCGAGAGCCTCGATGCCGCCGGCCAGTTCGGCGTACAGCTGCCGGATCAGGCCACGTCGCCGGTCCCGGCGGATCTTCTCGACCTCGACCCCGAATTCCTCCAGCGTGAACAACCGCTGCTGCGCGGACGCGAGGACGAACAACGCCGCCTGCCGGGAGGTCCGCGCCCACAGTGCGGCGTGGACTGCGGCGGTCGCGGGCTGCATCCGCGGGATGCCGTCGTCGACGACGGACGACGCCTCGTAGCGGCGTGTCTCGTGCACCACCACCCCGCGGCACCGGCGTGGCCGCGAGGACTTCGGCACGGCGACGTGGATGGCGTCCGCGGTGATGGTTTTCAGCCCGGCCACCTGCAGCGCCGTGACCCCGTCGAGAACGGCCAACGGTGACACCTCGAACAGCGCCCGCCACAGCACGGCGACCGCCGGATCACCGTCGGCCACGCGCACGGTCTGCTTCCCCCACCGGCGCCATCGGCCGGCCCGGACCTCCGCGCGCAGGTCCCACCGCTCGACCCCCATCCCGTAGAGCTGGGTCAGGCTGACCACCCCCGCCTGTGGCTCCGCGGCAGCAGCAATGCGTCGGCGGCGCGCCTGCCGGCGTCGGGCCGCGGTGATCTCCCCCATGGCGGCACATCGTCGTCGACATCGGCTTCCGCCGCCGCCATCCCTGTGGACAACCCGCAACGTCCGAAGAAGTGGCTGCAACAGCAGCCACATCTTCGGACGCAACGGGGGAAGGATGGGGGCATGGCGAACAGCAACGGGGACAGCGGGTTCAGGGTCGAGCACGACTCGATGGGGGAGGTCCGGGTGCCGGCGGGGGCGAGGTACGCGGCCCAGACGCAGCGGGCGGTGGAGAACTTCCCGATCTCCGGGGAGCGACTGGAGCGGCGGCACATCCGGGCGCTGGGGCTGATCAAGGCCGCGGCGGCGCGGGTGAACGCCGAGCTCGGGGTGATCCCCGCCCCGATGGCGGAGGCGATCGCGGCCGCGGCGACGGAGGTGGCCGACGGACAGTGGGACGACCACTTCCCCGTCGACGTGTTCCAGACCGGGTCCGGGACGTCGTCGAACATGAACACCAACGAGGTCATCGCGACGCTCGCGACCGAACGTCTCGGCGAGAAGGTCCACCCCAACGACCACGTCAACGCGAGTCAGTCGAGCAACGACGTGTTCCCCTCGTCGATCCACGTCGCGGCCACCGACGCCGTCACCCACGACCTCATCCCCGCCCTGGAGCACCTGGCCACCGCCCTCGAGCGCAAGCGCGACGAGTGGCGCGAGGTGGTGAAGTCCGGCCGCACCCACCTCATGGACGCCACCCCCGTGACGCTGGGTCAGGAATTCGGCGGGTACGCGGCCCAGGTGCGGTACGGCATCGAGCGCCTGCAGGCCACGCTCCCCCGGGTGGCCGAACTTCCCCTCGGCGGCACCGCCGTCGGCACCGGCATCAACACCCCGCCCGGGTTCTCCGCCGCGGTCATCGCCGAACTCGCGCGCACCACCGGTCTCCCCCTGACCGAGGCCCGCGACCACTTCGAGGCCCAGGGCGCGCGGGACGGGCTGGTCGAGCTCTCGGGCCAGCTGCGCACGATCGCCGTCGGGCTCTACAAGATCTCCACCGACGTGCGCTGGATGGGCAGCGGGCCGCGCACCGGTCTCGCGGAGATCCATCTCCCCGACCTGCAGCCCGGCAGCTCGATCATGCCCGGCAAGGTGAACCCCGTCGTGCCGGAGGCGCTCGCGATGGTGTGCGCGCAGGTGATCGGCAACGACGCAGCCGTCGCGTTCGGCGGCGCCGCCGGCAACTTCGAGCTCAACGTCATGCTGCCGATGCTCGCGCGCAACACGCTCAACTCGATCCGCCTGCTCACCAATGTCAGCCGCCTGTTCGCCGACCGCTGCGTCGACGGCATCGAGGCCGACGTCGACCGCTGCCGCGAGTTCGCCGAGTCGTCGCCGTCCGTCGCGACGCCGCTGAACAAGCACCTCGGCTACGAGGAGGTCGCGAGCATCGTGAAGCAGTCCGTGAAGGAACGGCGGACGATCCGGGACGTCGTCGAGGCCCGGGGCCACGTCGAGGCCGGCCGGATCTCCGCCGCCGATCTCGACCGCGCCCTCGACGTCATGCGCATGACGCACCCCTAACGCGTTGCGTCCGGCCAACTGTGGGCTATAGGCCCCAGTCGGCCGGACGCAACGGTGGTACGTCAGGACGCGTCGAGCGGCGTCTCCAGCATCTCGGTGACGAGGGCCGCGATGGGCGAGCGCTCGGACCGGGTGAGCGTGACGTGGGCGAACAGCGGGTGCCCCTTCAGCGTCTCGACCACGGCGACGACGCCGTCGTGGCGGCCGACGCGGAGGTTGTCGCGCTGGGCGACGTCGTGGGTGAGCACGACGCGGGAGCCGGTCCCGATTCGCGAAAGGACCGTCAGAAGTACGTTGCGCTCGAGGGATTGGGCCTCGTCGACGATGACGAACGCGTCGTGGAGCGACCGGCCGCGGATGTGCGTGAGCGGCAGGACCTCGAGCATCCCGCGGGCCATGACCTCCTCGACGACCTCGGGAGCGACCAGCGCACCGAGGGTGTCGAACACGGCCTGCGCCCAGGGCCCCATCTTCTCGGCCTCGGTGCCCGGGAGGTACCCGAGCTCCTGCCCGCCGACCGCGTACAGCGGCCGGAAGATGACGACCTTGCGGTGCAGGCGACGCTCCATCACGGCCTCGAGACCCGCGCACAGCGCGAGCGCCGACTTGCCGGTGCCGGCGCGGCCACCGATCGAGACGATGCCGATCTCGTTGTCCAGCAGCAGATCCAGCGCGATGCGCTGCTCGGCCGAACGCCCACGGAGACCGAACGCGTCCTTGTCACCCTTGATGAGCCGAACGCTCTTGTCGGGCAGCACGCGCCCCAGCGCGGACCCGCGGTCCGAGAGCAGCACCAGACCCGTGTGGCACGGCAGGTCCTGCGCCTCCTCCACCACGGCGCTCTCCCCGGCGTACATCGCATCGAGCGTCGCGGCCGGCACCTCGATCTCGGCGAGGCCGGTCCAGCCCGCCTCGACCGGCAGGTCGGCGTGGTACTCCTCCGCCATCAGCCCGACGGCGGACGCCTTCACCCGCATCGGCAGGTCCTTGGAGACCAGCGTGACCTCACGGCTCTCCGCCGCGAGATTGCGCGCCACCGCGAGGATCCGGGTGTCGTTGTCGCCGAGCTGGAAGCCCGCCGGCAGCACCGAGACGTCGCTGTGGTTGAGCTCGACGATCAACGTGCCGCCCTCGTCGTTCACCGGCAGCGGTGAGTCGAGGCGACCGTGCTCCATGCGGAGCTCGTCGAGGATGCGCAGTGCCGTACGAGCGAAGTACCCGAGCTCGGGGTGGTGCCGCTTCCCTTCCAGTTCGGTGATGACCACGATCGGGATGACGACCTCGTGCTCAGCGAACCGGGTCATCGCCCGGGGGTCGGAGAGCAGAACGCTGGTGTCCAGGACGTAGGTGCGACGAGCAGTCCTGGGCGGGCGACGACGAGAGACGTTGGCCACGGGGCGCTCCGAACGCGAGCGGGATACCGCCGCTGCGCGGGGACTGGCATCGAGCCGGCACCGCGAGTCCGAGGGCCCGGTACCGGCCCTCTCTGTCGAAGGCACAGCACCCAGCAGAAGCATCCGGGGCCGGTGTGACCGGCTTCCCGTGTCTTTCGCTGCGATCGTGCAACGAGGACCCTTCCGGCCGGACGACGGGGTGCCGTCCGTTGCATTCACGGTAGGACGACGACCTGTGAGCGGCGTGGAAGAACACGCGATCCGGCCCCGGATGTGGATGAACGGCCCGTTACGAAATCCCCCGAAAGGACTAGTCACTGCCGATTCCGGACACCCGGCGGGGTGGATCAGTCACCCACCGAAGCGACGCTCGCGGCGGGCGTAGTCCCGCAGTGCACGCAGGAAGTCGACGCGACGGAAGTCCGGCCAGTACGCGTCGCAGAAGTGGTACTCGGAGTTGGCGGTCTGCCACAGCAGGAACCCGGACAGGCGCTGCTCCCCCGAGGTGCGGATGACCAGGTCCGGGTCCGGCTGGCCGCGCGTGTAGAGGTGCTCGGCGATGTGCTCGACGTCGATGACCTCGGCGAGCTCCTCGATCGACGTCCCCTGCGCGGCGTGGGCGTGCAGCAGCGAGCGGACGGCGTCGGCGATCTCGCGCCGGCCGCCGTACCCGACCGCGACGTTGACCAGCAGACCCTCCCGGTCACCGGTCGCGTCGGCGGCCGCCTTCAGGACGCGGGCGGTCTCCGGCGGCAGCAGGTCGACGGCGCCGACCGGGTGCACGCGCCAGCCGCCCTCGACCAGCTCGTTGACGGTGTTCTCGATGATCCGCAGCAACGGCCGCAGCTCGGACTCGGGCCGGCTGAGGTTGTCGGTCGAGAGCAACCACAGCGTGACGACCTCGACGCCCGCGTCCGCGGACCAGCGCAGCAACTCGTGGATCTTGTCCGCGCCGGCCTGGTGCCCCTCCTCGGGACGACCGCCCGCGGCCTTCGCCCAGCGCCGGTTGCCGTCGAGGATGACGCCGACGTGACGAGGCACCTTGGCGGTCGACAAGCGCCCGGTCAGCCGGCGTTCGTAGAGCCGGTACAGCACGCTCTTCACCCGTGCGCGCACCCGATTCCCGGCCACATCGGCCACCCTACAGACGTGCCCTAGCCTGGCGACCGTGAACGAGGTGTTCGACCGCATGGAAGCCGCGGTCAAGCCCCACCTGCGCGGCTGGCTGCACATGGGCACGTTCCCGGTGTCGGTGATCGCCGGCTTCGTGCTCGTCGCGATCCCGCAGGAACCCCGCGCCCGCCTGGCCTCGGCGATCTTCGCCGGCACGGCCTCGCTGCTCTTCGGCGTCAGCGCGCTCTACCACCGCGGGAACTGGGGTCCGCGCACGACGGAGATCCTCAAACGGATCGACCACGCGAACATCTTCCTGATCATCGCGGCGTCCTACACGCCGTTCGCGCTGCTGCTGCTCGACGACCGCACCGGCACGATCATGCTCTGGATCGTCTGGTCCGGCGCCGCGCTGGGCGTGCTCGTCCGGTCGATCTGGATCAACGCCGCGCGCTGGTTGTCGGCCCCGGCCTATCTGATCCTCGGCTGGACGGCGGCGTTCTTCGTGCCCCAACTCGTCGAGGGCGGCGTCGCGACGTTCGTGCTGCTCATCGTCGGCGGCGTCCTGTACTCGATCGGCGGCATCGTCTACGGGCTCCGGCGCCCGAACCCGTCACCGCGCTGGTTCGGCTTCCACGAGGTGTTCCACTCGTTCACCGTCGTCGCGTGGATCGTGCACTACGTCGCGGTGTCGATCGTCGCGTACAGCTACGGCTGACGCGACGACCGACCCGTGACGAGCAGGTGGATCAGCCGAGCAGACCGCCCAGGTCCAGGTGGAGGCCGAGCGCCGTGGACGTGTCCGCGACCAGCTGGTCGACGGTGCCCAGGGTGTAGTCGAGCTCGGCGCCGAGGTCGAGCGAGCTCGGGTCGGCGAGGACCGAGTCGACCGTGTCGGTGGTGTGGTCGACGTACGCGGGCACCGCCGGCGCCACGAGGGTGTCGGAGAGCACGACCGCGACGGTCGAGTCGACGGTCTCGCCGACGTTGTGGATCAGCCCCTGCAGGCCGACCAGGAGGTCCCCGCCGATCGGCAGGTTCGACGTGTCGGCGACGTCGGCCAGCAGCCCGTTGACCAGGTCGTTCGTGGCGTCGCCGCTGGTGTCCGCAGTCGCGGCCAGGGCGGTCGGGCCCTCGGTCGCGCCGACGGTGACGACGTCGGTGAGGTCGCCCGTGACGCCGTCGAGGCCGAGCGAGGCGCTGATCTCGTCGACGGCGCTGGTCGCGGTGACCAGCGTCGAGTCGACGGTGCCGCCGACACCCAAGCCGAGCGCGGAGTCGAGCAGCCCGGTCAGGTTCGACAGCAGCGAGTCGCCGCCGACGATGGCGATGCCGGCCAGCGCCGACAGCCGGGCGGGCAGCTCGTCGGTGACGCCGAGCGTCGAGGTGATGCCCTCGACGACGTCGCTGACCGGGTCGAGCACCGGGCTCAGGACCGGGCCGAGCGCCGCGGTCACCCCGGTGACCTGGTCGAGCGTGACGTCGAGCGTGTGGTCGAGGTGGTCACCCAGACCGTTCAGGACGCCCCCGACGGTGCCGGGCAGGTCCCCGAGCACGTTGCTCAGGGTGCCGTCGAGGCTGCCCAGATCGAGCAGGTCACCACCCAGCAGGTCACCACCCAGCAGGCGGCCGCCGCCGCCGAGAACACCCCCGACGACGTTGACCAGGACGCCGTCGACGACGGTCTCGACCACGTCCTCGACGAGCTCGACGACGTCCCCGAGGACGTCGGGCAGACCACCCAGCAGGCCGTCGAGATCCCCCACGGCAGAACCAGCGAACGCGATGGCCTCGTCGGCCTTGTCCACGACAAGAGTGTCGGACATCGGAAACTCCCCCCGAAGTTCAGCAGATGTGCTGTGCACACCCGATCACGCCGGGGCCGGACCGCGAATGCGCCGGGCGGGTGACTGAACCCGTGAGCAATCTGACGCTCCGTCGGTCAGTTGCGCAGGTAGGTCAGGAATTGTCCGGTTCGGCCGGCGGCTCACCGGCGGCGCGACGCTTGGCGTCCTGCTCGCGGGAGTGCCGGTCGACGTCGATGTTCCGCAGCCGGTTCTGCATCGACTTGATGAGGAAGAACACGACGACGAACATCGCGATCAGCAGCGCGAGGGCGATGAAGCCCGGCGAGACCTTGTCCTCGTCGATCACCACCGGCGCCGGCGACGGGTCCGCGGCCGTGACGACATCGACGAGCTGCAGGAGCCCCAGGGTCAGCATCATGGACACACACGATCGCGTACGCCGGCGAACAGGTCGTCCTCGGGGACCTCGGTGTCGACGAGCGAGCGGGCGAGCTCGAAGTCCTCGGTCGGCCAGACCGCCTGCTGCATCTCCATCGGCATCTTGAAGAAGAAGCCGTCGGGGTCGATCTGCGTGGCGTGCGCGCGCAGGGCCGCGTCGCGGACGGGGAAGTACTCCGCGCAGTGGACGCGGGTCGTCACGGGGCGGGAGTCACGGTCCTTCCAGCGCTCCAGCCACTCCGCGTACGGGGACTCCAGGCCGGCCGCGACCATCGCGTCATGGAGGGCCTGCGTCTTCTCCTTGGTGAAGATGACGTCGTAGTAGAGCTTCAGCGGCTGCCACGGTTCGCCGCACTCCGGGTAGAGGCCCGGGTCGCCGGCGGCGTCGAACGCGGCCACCGACACCTGGTGGCAGGCGATGTGGTCCGGGTGGGGGTAGCCACCCTCCTCGTTGTAGGTCGTGACGACGTGCGGCCGGAACTCGCGCATCAGCTTCACGAGCGGCCGCGCGGCCTCCTCGGTCGGGACCAGTGCGAAGCAGCCCTCGGGCAGCGGCGGCAGCGGGTCGCCGCTCGGCAGGCCGGAGTCGACGAATCCGAGCCAGGCCTGCTGGACGCCCAGGATCTCGCGGGCGGCCTCCATCTCGGCGGCCCGGATCGCGTGGATGTTCGCGGCGACCTCGGGGTCGTGGGCGAGCTTCGGGTTGAGGACGTCGCCGCGCTCCCCGCCCGTGCAGGTCACGACCATCACCTCGACGCCGGCGGCGACGTACATCGCCATCGTGGCCGCGCCCTTGCTCGACTCGTCGTCGGGGTGGGCGTGGACAGCCATCAGGCGCAACGGTTTCGCGCTCGACACGCGTGCGTCCCGTCCTCTCCTCGAATCCCCCGGGGCGGCCGGCTCAGCGCGTGACCCCGTCCCGAAGGATAGTCGGCCGGCGAACGCGCTGATCACGGTGCGTATCGGGCGGCCGGTGATGCCACTCTTTCGGGCTAAACCCCCAAAATGTTCAAAAATTCCCAGGCATGAATCTTGTGTCACGGGGGAACGCCTCTCACTACACTGAGCGGCCTAGCCACGACCGTCGCACCGTCATCCGGAGCGTCGGTCGGTTTGTTTACTAGGCCTGCTCGTGCGTGGTTCACCGATCTGATCCACCTGACCGTCCGTCAGCGCAGCGCCGGCGGACGAACGAGCCCGCAACACATCCGCAAGGAGCGACCCATGACCACGGAAACCGTTACCTGGCTCACCCAGGACGCCTACGACCGGCTCAAGGCGGAGCTGGACCAGCTCTCCGGTCCGGGGCGCGTGGAACTGGCTCGCAAGATCGAGGCGGCCCGCGAGGAGGGTGACCTCAAGGAGAACGGGGGCTACCACGCCGCCAAGGAGGAGCAGGGCAAGCAGGAGGCCCGCATCCGTCAGCTCAACGAGCTGCTCCGCCACGCCAAGGTCGGCGAGCCGCCGGCCAACGACGGCGCCGTGCACCCCGGCTCGATCGTGACCATCCGCTTCGCGGACGGTGACACCGAGCGCTTCCTGCTCGGCTCGCGCGAGGTCGAGATGGGCGACCTCGAGGTCTACTCCGAGAAGTCGCCCCTGGGCTCGGCGATCCTCGACCACAAGATCGGTGACGTCTGCGCGTACGAGCTGCCGAACGGCCGCAAGGTCGAGGTCTCGATCGTCGACGTGGAGCCGTTCACCGGCTGACCCCTACGGCAGCCCGACTCAGCGCCGGACCTGGCGCATCCGCCGGGTGCACAGCGTCGCCGCGACGCCGATGATGCCGACCGACCAGAGCACCGTGAGCAGGACCGGGTGCTCGGCGGGGAAGGTGCCCTCGTCCCGGAACGGGTTCGGGTTCCCGAACAGTTCCCGGGCGGCGGCGGCCACCGCCGTCACCGGGTTCCACTCGGCCACGGTCTCCAGCGGTTCCGGCATCGTCTGCGTCGGGACGAAGGCGTTGGAGACGAAGACGACCGGGAACAGCCACATCATCGGCATGCTCTGCGCCGCCTGGACGCTCTTCGCGACCAGCCCGAGGTAGGCACCGACCCAGCTCATCGCGAAGCCGAAGAGCAGCAGGACGCCGAACGCGGCCACGGCCCGGACCGGGCCGTCCTCGATGCGCCAGCCGACGATCACGCCGGCGACGGCCATCACCGTCAACGAGATCGACATGCGCGCGACGTCGCCCACGGTCCGCCCGACGAACACGGCCGCGGGGTGGATCGGCAGGGTCCGCAGCCGGTCCATCAGGCCGAGCTGCAGGTCGTAGGCCATCGCGATCGTCGTCGGGTAGGTGCTGAACGCGACGGCCTGGGCGAAGACGCCCGCGAGCAGGAACTCGCGGTAGCTCCCGCCGCCGGGGATCGTGATCGCCCCTCCGAAGACGAGGGCGAACAGGAACACGAACACCAGCGGTTGCAGGAACATGAACGGCCACAGCTCGCGCACCCGCACGGTGTGGAGCAGGTTGCGCCGGGTCAGCACCCCGGCGTCCGAGATCGCCCAGGCGATCTCCGACCCGAGCGACCACGCCGGGCCGCGGCCGGCGCGCCGGTGGGACTTCCGGGAGGCCGCCACCCGCGAGGGCAGCGGCTCCCCGATCGAGTCGGTCATCGGGACGTCACCGCCACGAAGACGTCGTCGAGCGTGGGCCGGTGGACGGAGATGTCCTGCATCGCGATGCCGTGGCGGTCGAGGACCCGGACGATGCCGGCGATCGCGGCCGAGGCGTCGCCCGCGGCCGGGACGCCGACGGTCCCGCCGGCCTCGTCGACGACCGGATCGCCGGCCGCGAGCTCACGCAGCGCGGTCACCGCCTGCTCCATCTGGGTGACGTCGGTGAGGCGGACGTCGACCCGGTCCCCGCCGACCTGACGCTTCAGCTCGTCGGGGGTGCCGGAGGCGATGACGTGCCCGCGGTCGACGACCGCGATGCGGTCCGCGAGCCGGTCGGCCTCCTCGAGGTACTGCGTGGTGAGGAGCAGCGTCGTCCCGCCGCGGACGAGCTCGGCGAGCAGGTCCCACAGGTCGAGGCGGGAGACCGGGTCGAGGCCGGTCGTCGGCTCGTCCATGAACAGGACCTTGGGCGTCGCGACGAGGGCGGAGGCCAGGTCGAGCCGGCGGGCCATGCCGCCGGAGAACGTCTTCACCGGCTGCCCGGCGACGTCGGTGAGCCGGAACCGCTCCAGCAGCAGGTCGGCCCGCTTGTCGGCCTGCCGGCGGCCGAGCCGGTAGAGCCGGCCGAACATCTGCAGGTTCTCGCGGGCCGTCAGCGTGTAGTCCAGGGCCGCGAACTGCCCGGCCAGCCCGATGCGGCGGCGCACCGCGGCGGGCTCGCGCAGGACGTCGATCCCGGCCACCTGGACGCGGCCGGCGTCCGGGCGCAGCAACGTCGTCAGGATCTTGACGGTCGTGGTCTTCCCGGCGCCGTTGGGGCCGAGGAGGCCGAGCGCGGTGCCCTCCGCGACCTCCAGGTCGAGGCCGTCGAGGGCCCGGGCCTGGCCGTAGTGCTTGACCAGGCCCTCCACGACTACGGCGTTGGCCACCGCACCATGGTGCCGGTCGCCCCGAGCGGGAGTGACGATCTTTGCCCCAACCGGGTCCGGCGCGGCTCCGGACGCCCGGGTCGGGAGGACCGATCAGCCGAAGACCAGCGGATATCCCGCGGCCCGGAGCCGGCCGAGCACGGCGTCGGTGTGCTTGCCGCCCCGGGTCTCGATCTGGACGTAGACCTCGGCCTCGTCGACGTGCAGGCGCGGGTTCGTGCGCAGGTGCTCGACCTCCAGGACGTTCGCGTCGGCCTCGCCGAGCTCGTGGAGCAGGGCCGCGAGCGCACCGGGCCGGTCGGTCATCCGGGTGCGGAACGCGACGAACCGGCCGGACGCGGCGAGGCCGTGCCGCAGCAGCCGGAGCATCAGGAGCGGGTCGACGTTGCCGCCGGACAGAATCGCGACCACCGGGGGCTCGAAGGCCTGCGGGTCGTCGAGCACCGCCGCGACACCGGCGACGCCCGCGGGCTCCACGACCAGCTTCGCGCGTTCCAGGCACAGCAGCAGCGCCCGGGACAGCGACTCCTCGGACACCGTCCGGACGTCCGGCACGAGCTCGGCGATCACCGCGAAGGGCACCTCGCCGGGCCGGCCGACCGCGATGCCGTCCGCCATCGTCGTGACGCCGTCCAGCGCGACGGGGTGCCCGGCCGCGAGCGAGGACGGGTACGCGGCCGCACCGGCGGCCTGGACGCCGACGACGCGGACGTCGGAGCGCTCCCCCACCGCCGCGGCGACCCCGGCAAGCAGGCCGCCGCCGCCGGTGGGGACGACGATCGTCCGGACGTCGGGGACCTGCTCGAGGATCTCCAGCCCGACCGAGCCCTGCCCGGCGACGACGTCGACGTGGTCGAAGGGGTGGATCAGCACCGCCCCGGTCTCGGCAGCGAGTTCGGCGGCGGCGGCCAGGGCCTGCTCGACGTTGTCGCCGATCAGGCGGACGGTCGCGCCGTAGCCCTCGGTCGCGGCCACCTTCGGCAGGGGCGCCCCGACGGGCATGACGACGGTGGCGCGGCAGTCCAGCAGCGACGCCGCCAGCGCGACGCCCTGGGCGTGGTTGCCCGCGCTCGCGGCCACCACCCCGGCGGCGCGTTCCTCGGGCGTCAGGCGGGCGATGCGGACGTAGGCACCGCGGAGCTTGAAGGACCCGCCCCGCTGGAGGTTCTCGCACTTGAACCGGACCGGACCGCCGCAGCGGTCGGAGAGCACCCGGGAGCCGACGACGGGCGTGACCCGCGCCACGTCGGCGAGGAGGTCCGCGGCGGCGCGGACGTCCGCGAGCGGAACGGGCAGGGCCGGGGACACGCTGGCAGTGTGCCGGATCACCCGGGCTCCGGGGCCGCATCGACTGCGGGACCGGCGCGCCGGATGGCCTACCCTTCTGCGGTGAATTCGGGCCGGAGCTTCCGCCTCCTCATGGTCGGACTCCTGCTGGGCGTCCTCCTCGGGGCGCTGGACGGGACGATGGTGGCGGTCGCGCTGCCGACCATCGTCGGCGACCTCGGCGGCGTCGAGGACACGCACTGGGTCGTCACGGCCTACCTGCTCACCGCGACCGCGTCGACCTTGCTCTACGGACGGGTCTCGGACCTGTTCGGCCGCAAGCCGGTCTTCCTCGCCGCGATCGGCCTGTTCCTCGCCGGGTCGACGCTGTGCGCGCTGGCGCCCGGCATGGGGACCCTGGCCGCGGCCCGTGCCCTGCAGGGCCTCGGCGGCGGAGGCCTGCTCACCCTCGCCCTGGCCGTGATCGCGGACGTCGTCCCCGCCCGGGACCGCGCGAAGTACCAGGGGCTGTTCGGCGCGGTGTTCGGACTGGCCAGCGTGCTGGGGCCGGTGATCGGCGGCCCCGTCGTCGACGCCGCGGGCTGGCGCTGGCTGTTCCTGCTCAACCTGCCGGTCGGCGCGGTGGTGCTCGCGCTCGTGCTCACCCAGCTGCCGCTGCCGGTGCGCCGCCGGGAGCACGCCCTCGACCTGCGCGGCGCGGCGCTGCTGGCCGGCGCGGTCGGCTGCTTCCTGTGCTGGATCACCCGCGGCCAAGAGGTCGGCTGGGCCGACCCGCAGAGCTGGCTGCTCGGCGTCGGGGCCGCGGTGCTGGCCCCCGCGTTCGTCGTCTCGCAGCGCTCGGCGCCGGAGCCGGTGCTCCCGCTCGGACTGTTCCGCAACCCGGCGTTCGCGCTCACCGGGGCTGTCGCGTTCTGCGTCGGCGCCGCGATGTTCGCCGCGATCCTGTTCATCCCGCTGGTGCTGCAGCTCGTGCAGGACCGCAGCGCGACCGCGTCCGGCCTGATGCTCACCGCGATGACGACGGGCCTGCTGATCAGCTCGGTCGGCGTCGGGCGGGCGGTCAGCCGCACCGGCCGGCACAAGGCGCCGCCGGTGGCGGGGACGGTGCTGATCACCGTCGCGATGCTGGCCCTGACCCGGCTCGACCCGGCGACGTCCGCGGCGTACACGGTCACCGCGCTCACCCTGCTCGGGCTCGGCATCGGCCTGGTCTCGCCGGTGCTGGTCGCGGTGGCGCAGTCCTCCGTCGACGTCCGGGACCTCGGCATCGCGACCGCGTCGGTCTCGTTCTTCCGCAACCTCGGCGGGACCGTGGGTTCCGCCGTCGGCGTCGCGGTCCTCACCCACCGACTGAACGACGCCGCCCTCGACGTCGACCAGGTCTCGACCCTGCCGGAGCAGGTGGACGCGCTGCCCGCGGCGGCTCAGGAGGCCTACGCCCTGGCCTTCGCCGAGGCCGCGACCGGCGTGTTCTGGGTGGCGGCCGCGGTGGGCGCCGTCGCGGTCGTGCTCGCGGCACTCACCCCGGCTCTGACGCTGAGTCAGGTCGCGGCGGAGGAGCCCGGCGACCAGTACGTGCCGGGGACGAGCACGAGCGCCGCCGCGCCCACCAGCCCGGCCTCCTGACCCAGCGCGGCCGGCACGATCCGCGTCGCCCGCACGAAGTCCATCCGCGCCTGCGCCTCGTAAGCGGCGTGCAGCGGACCGAACAGCAGGTCCCCGGCCTGCGCCAGGCCACCGCCGACGGCCACGACGTCGAGGTCGCACAGGTGGGACGCCGACGCGATCGCCACCCCGAGGGCCTCCCCCGCCCGCCGGAGCGCGGCCAGCGCGACCGGGTGCCCGGCGCGGGCGTCGGCCGTCATCGTCGCCGCGTCGTCGCCGGCGGGGTTCGCCCAGCCCTCGGCGCGGGCCCAGGCCGCGGTGCGGGGGCCGCTCGCGACCGCCTCCAGACAGCCGCGGGCGCCACAGGCGCACTCCGGCCCGCGGGGGTCGACGCAGACGTGCCCGATGTGACCGGCGTTGCCCCGGGCGCCGTCGACGAGCCGCCCGCCGAGGACCAGGCCCCCGCCGACCCCGGTGGAGACGACCATGCCGAGGACGTTCGCGCTCCCCCGGCCGGCGCCGCGCCAGTGCTCGGCGACCGCGACGCAGACGGCGTCGTTGTGGATGCGGACGACGTCGCCGACGCCGAGCTCGCGCGCCAGGTCGCGCAGCCGGTCCCGGAGCGGGAAGTCGCGCCAGCCGCCGATGTTCAGCGGGGAGACCCGCCCCGCCGGCCAGACCATCGGACCCCCGCAGCCGACGCCGATCCCGGCCGTGGCCGCCCCCGCCTTGGCGTGCACGCTGCGGACGAGGTCGGCGAGCGCGGTCCACAGGACCTCGGCGTCGGGCGAGCGCGGGGTCGGGACGCGGTCGGCGGCGCGCACGGTGCCGTCGGCGTCGACGAGACCCGCGGCCAGCTTCGTGCCCCCGATGTCGACCGCGAGCGCGACGCTCACCGGCCGGCGCTCACGAGTCGGCGCTCCCGAAGGCGAGAATCGACGCAGTGAACCCGTGCAGGTGGTTGCGCCCGCCGACGGGGCCGATCTCCCCACCGGCGAAGAAGCCGGCGAGGGCGGGCACATCGAGGCCGGCGGCGACGAGCTTGGCGTCGTGGTCGGCGGTCCCGAACATCGAGGCGCCCCGGCCGTTGCAGGAGAACAGCAGCGCACCGCGGGCCGTGCCGACGTCCGTCCGGAACTGCGTGAGCACCTCGGTGAGCTCGTCGTGCGCGGCGGTGGCGTCGCGGACCTGGAAGCGCACGGTCCGGCCGACCTCGACCACGTCACCGACGACGATCGAGCCCCGGTCCGGGTGCAGGCCCGCGACGCCGCGGATCAGGAAGTCACCGCGCTCGTGAACCTCGGCGTACTCGTCCATCGCGATGCCGATCTGAAGCCCCGTCAGCGCCAGCTCGCGGTCCTCGGGGTCAAGGGCAGCCAGCACCTCCTGCAGCTTCTCGCTGGCGGGCATGCCGGCCAGCGAGAGCAGCTCGTTGCCGTCGGCACTGGTCACGACCATCGTCGGCCCGACCGGGCGGCAGCCCTGGCTGACGACGGTGCTGACGTCGACCTCCCCGCCGATCAGCACGCCGACGGCGCCGGAGTCGAAGGCGTCGTCGTCGCAGGCGAGCCAGGTCGACCGGCCGGCCGTGGCCAACGCGGACCCGGCAAGCCCGCCGACGAGCGGCAGACCGGGCAGGACCTCGTTCGAGAGCTCGACGAACCCGTCGACCGGGAACGACCAGGGGTCGGCGAGCAGCACCCCGACCGCGTCGTCGATCTCGGGGTCGGGCAGGCCCAGGACCGTCAGCCCGTCCGGGCTGCGCACGACGTCGAGGTGGAAGGTCTGGATCCGGGCGCCCGGCAGCACCGCCGCCCAGACCGCGACCGCCGGCTCGAGCTCGCACCCGGTCTCGGGGCCGATCACCCCGGAGGCGCTGCAGCCGATCAGGGCGGCGGCCCCCAGCTCGGCGACCACCACCTCCCCCGCGGTGGCGATGTCGTCGACGTCCAGCCCGCTGATGAACACGCAGGCCAGGTCGGGGGCCTGGCCGCCGAGCGCCGCCCGCGCGGTGGCCGCGGCCAGCCGTGCGGCGCCGGCGAGGTTCCCCGCCGTGGCCGCCCGTTCCACACCGCTGCCGAACCGCATCGTGTCTCCTTCGCCGGGTCGGGGCCCATTGTCCCGCTCTGCCGCCCGGATGATCGCCGGCGCACGAACGCGGCGCGGCGACGTACCGTGCTCGCATGCCTGCGCACCCTTCCTCGACCCCTCCTGCCCCGCGGACCCTCGGTGAACTCCGGGCGTCCGGGCACCAGCACCGCACGCTCAAGGCCGAGCTGCGCGCGAACCTGCTCGAGGCGCTGCGCACCGGCGGCGAGCGCTTCCGCGGAATCGTCGGCTTCGACGAGACCGTCCTGCCCGCCCTGGAGCGCGCCCTGCTGGCCGGCCACGACCTGGTCCTGCTCGGCGAGCGCGGCCAGGGCAAGACCCGCCTGGCCCGGACGCTGACGACCCTGCTCGACGACTGGACGCCGGTCATCGCGGGCTCGGCCCTGCGCGAGCACCCGTACGAGCCGCTGACCGCGCACAGCCGCGCCCTGGTCGCCGAGGCCGGGGACGACCTGCCGATCGAGTGGCTGGCCGCGGCGGACCGCTACGCGGAGAAGCTCGCGACCCCGGACACCTCGGTCGGGGACCTGATCGGCGACGTCGACCCGGTCAAGGTCGCGGAGGGGCGCAGCCTCGGCGACCCGGAGACCGTGCACTACGGCCTGGTCCCCCGCGCGAACCGCGGCGTCTTCGTCATCAACGAGCTGCCCGACCTCGCCGAGCGCATCCAGGTCTCCCTGCTCAACGTGCTCGAGGAGCGGGACATCCAGATCCGCGGCTACAACCTGCGGCTCCCGCTGGACCTGCTGCTGGTCGCGACCGCGAACCCCGAGGACTACACGAACCGCGGGCGGATCATCACTCCGCTCAAGGACCGTTTCGGCGCCGAGATCCGCACGCACTACCCGCTCGACCTCGCCCATGAGATCGCGCTGGTGTGCCAGGAGGCCGTGCTCGGCTGGAACGGCGCGGAGTCCCCGGTGCCGGACCACCTGCTGGAGATCCTGATCCGCTTCACCCGCGCGGTGCGCGAGTCGCCGGCGGTGGACTCCCGCTCCGGCGTCTCGGCGCGCTTCGCGATCGCGGCCGCGGAGACCGTCGCGGCCTCCGCCTACCGCCGCTCGGCCGTCACCGGGGAAGCGCCGATGGCGCGGGTCTCCGACCTGGCGACCGTGGTCGCGACGCTGCGCGGCAAGGTCGAGTTCGAGGCCGGCGAGGAGGGCCGCGAGCTGGAGGTGCTCGCGCACCTGCTGCGCCGCGCCACCCACGAGGTCTTCCGCGCCCGCCTCGGCGGGGCGGACCTGTCGGGCCTGATCGAGCGGATCGAGAGCGAGGGCATGATCGCCACCGGCGACCTCGTCCCGGCCGCCGACCTGCTGGAGGCGATCGGACCGCTGCCGGGCCTCGCGAAGCTGATGGAGCGGCTGGGTCTGGACGGCGCCGAGTCCCCCGGCCAGGCCGCGGCGGCCGCGGAGTTCGCACTCGAGGGCCTCTACCTCGCGCGCAAGATCTCCAAGGACGTCGACGGCACGGGGCGCGTGACCTACCAGTCATGAGCCGGTATCGCTACGGCCCGTACGACGACGGGCCCGACCCGCTCGCCGCACCGTACGACGTGCGGCGGGCGCTCGACGAGCTCGGGGACCGGGTGCTCCAGGGCGGCCGGCCGGAGGACGCGCTGCGCGAACTGCTGCACCGCGGCGCCGGCGGCCGCCGCGGGCTCGACGCCCTGCGTCGCGAGGCGGCCAAGCGGCGCAAGGAGATCCGTCGCCGGGGCCGGGCGGACGGGACGCTCGACGAGGTGCGGGCGCTGGTCGACACCGCGATCGGGCAGGAGCGCGCGCAGCTGTTCGGCGACGCCGACGACGACGCCCGTTTCCGCGAGGCGCGGCTCGACAACGTCCCGAACGGCGTGGCGCAGGCGATCTCGGAGCTCTCGACCTACGACTGGCGCTCCCCCGAGGCGGCGCAGACGTTCGCCCACGCGCAGGACGTGCTCCGGCGCGAGGTTCTCGACAGCCGGTTCGCCGGCATGAAGCAGGCCCTGCAGGACGCGACGCCGGAGGACATGGAACGCGTCCGCAACATGCTCGCGGACCTGAACGAGATGCTCGCCGCCGACGACCGCGGCGAACTGACGCAGGATCAGTTCGACCGGTTCATGGAACAGTACGGCGACTTCTTCCCGGACAACCCGCAGAACCTCGACGAGCTCGTCGACTCCCTCGCCCGGCGTATGGCCGCCGCGCAGCGGATGATGGCGTCCCTGACCCCGGAGCAGCAGGACGAACTCGCCCAGCTCGCGGAGGGCGTGTTCAACGACCTCGGGATGTCGGCCGAGATGGGCCGGCTCTCCGACCAGCTCCGGGCCCGCCGCCCCGACCTCGACTGGGACGGCGGCTCCCGGCTGAACGGCGACCAGCCGCTCGGGATGGGCGACGCGACGTCCGCGTTCCAGGACCTCGCCGACGCCGAGGAGCTGCTGGCCACCCTCGGCCAGGAGTACCCGGGCGCGAGCCTGGACGACGTCGACGAGGAGGCGGTCCGGCGCGCGCTGGGACGCGGGGCCCTCGACGACCTCGCGGAGCTCAAGCGCATCCAGCGTGAGCTGGAGGAGCAGGGCTGGCTGAACCGCTCCGGCGGACGGCTGGAGCTGACGCCGAAGGCGGTACGGCGCATCGGGCAGTCGGCGCTGCGCAAGGTGTTCTCCTCGCTCGCGGCCCGGCAGCAGGGGACGCACGAGATCCACTCCGCCGGGTCGGCCGGCGAGCTCACCGGCGCGACCCGCGCGTGGCAGTTCGGCGACGAGCAGCCGATCGACGTCGTCCGGACGCTGACCAACGCCGTCCGCCGCGGCGGTCTCGCCGACGACGGGCGGATCCGGCTCGACGTCAGCGACTTCGAGGTCGCGGAGACCGAGCGGCGCGGGCGCGCGGCGGTGTCGGTGCTGATCGACATGTCGTACTCGATGGTGCTGCGCGACACCTGGGTCGCGGCGAAGACGACCGCGCTCGCGCTGCACGCCCTCGTCCACGGGATGTACCCGTCGGACGCGGTGCAGCTGGTCGCGTTCTCCCGCTACGCGCAGGAGATCTCCGCGACCGAGCTCGCGACGCTGGAGCCCGACTACGTCCAGGGCACGAACCTGCAGCACGCGCTGCTGCTCGCCGGGAAGTTCCTCGAGCAGCACCCGGGCAGCGAACGGATCGTCCTCATCGTCACCGACGGCGAGCCGACCGCCCACCTGCTCCGCGACGGCGGCGTCCACTTCGACTGGCCACCCGCCCCCTCGACCCTGTCGCTGACCTACGCCCAGATCGACGCGATGACGCGCCGGGGCGCCTTGCTCAACGTCTTCTCCCTCGACGACGACCCCCGCCTCGCCGCGTTCTGCGAGGAGGTCGCGCGCCGCAGCGGCGGCCGGGTCTTCTACCCCGACCCGTACCGCCTCGGCGACTACGTCGTCAGCGACTACCTCAAGCTCCGCAACCGCAACGCCCGCCGCCGCTCCGCCTGACCCGTGTCAAGAAAGGGTGTCACCCCTTACTCCGCAGTAAGGGGTGACACCCTTTTTGGATTCGGGCCGGCATCCAAAAAGGGTGACGCTCCTATGTCCCGTCAAGCCGGGTTGGGGCCTGCTTCGAGGAGTCGGTAGAGGT